>JBAUGO010000461.1:0-16806 GCA_049679775.1 Anderseniella sp. | reverse complement strand
CTGTTGCGCCTTGTTGAAACGATGAATCTCATCAACAAAAAGCAGCGTACCCTGCCCTTTGTCCATGCGTCGTGAGCGGGCTGCCTCAAATACCTTCTTGAGATCGGCAACGCCGGAATGGATTGCGGAAATCTGCTCGAACTGTAATCCGGCTTCGCCAGCAAGCAGTCTTGCTATGGTTGTTTTTCCTGTACCGGGCGGTCCCCACAAGATCATGGACGTAATGCGCCCGGACGCAACCATGCGGGTGATCAGTCCGGTTTCTCCGGTCAGATGTTCCTGACCTTGCACTTCGGCAAGTGATTTTGGACGTAGCTTGTCTGCCAATGGGCGGGGTGCATTGGCCTCAAGTCCGGCAGCATCAAACAGCGAGGCCATTTTTAAAGCTTCCGATCAACCGCCAAACTCACGGCGGATCAACTTTCCATTACGCAGAACTGCCACAGCCCAGTACCCAACAGGATTTGCCAAAACAGTCTTGAAATCCCTCACTGACTTAAGCTTGCGATCATTCAACTCAACAATCACGTCACCCTTTTTAAAGCCAAATCGTTGCGCAACGCGCCCCTTAACATCACCAACAGCTACACCTTCGGCAGATGTTGGCAGGCTCAATTCCTCCGCAACAGCGGGAGAAATATTTACAACCTCAAGCCCGGTAAAAGGAGAACGTCCACCAATCAGCGATGTATCCCTGGCTGGTATTTCAGGTGCTGCCATCAACTCAACACTGGCCTTGTATCGTCTGTTTTTTCGGCTGAAAACCACTTCTTCGGATTTGCCAACGGACATGGTCGCAAAGCGGAATGAAAACTCTTGTGCATTTTCAATTTGACGGTCAGCCAGTCTCAGCAACACATCGCCCTGCTTCAACCCTGCTTTGCCCAGGGGGCTTTCAGGGTGCAATGTGGAAATAATGGCGCCTCGCGGTCTGTTCAGCTTCAATGCTGCCGCCAGATCTGCTGTTACGTCTTGCAAGTCAGCGCCAACCCAAGGCCGTACAACCTTGCTTGCTCCGCCCAGTGATTGTTCAATCACGGAGCGCACCATGTTCACAGGGATGGCAAAGCCAATACCATTTGAACCGCCAGACCTTGAAAAGATTGCCGTGTTGATACCAACCAGCCTGCCATCCATGCCAACCAGTGCACCACCAGAATTACCAGGGTTGATTGCTGCATCGGTTTGAATAAAGAACTGATAGGACGACACTCCAACGCGGGTTCTGGCAAGTGCTGACACGATACCGCTTGTTACTGTCTGGCCGACACCAAACGGATTGCCAATGGCGAGAACCAGGTCGCCCACTTCCAGCGCATCCGAATCTCCCAGCGGCAAGGGTATAAGCTCGTCACCGTCAGGCTTGATCTTCAGCACGGCAAGGTCGGTTCTTTCATCGGTCAGGACTAGCTCTGCATCAAATTCGCGTTTGTCTGACAGCACCACCCGGATTTCTGTTCCGCCCTTGATGACGTGGTTGTTCGTCACAACAATACCAGACGCATCAACGATAACTCCTGAGCCAAGCGAGTTTTGGGCGCGTTCACGCGGCCTGCCACCGAATTCCCTGTCTCCAAAAAACCGGCGGAAAAAGGGGTCGGCACCGAATGGAGAAACCTGTTGCGTTTGAACAATGCGCTTTGCGTACACATTAACCACGCTTGGGGCTGTTTCCTTTACCACCGGGGAAAATGACATGGCCATCTCAGCGCGCGACTGCGGTACCTGCTGGGCATGGGTCATGGTGGAAACAAGCGTGATTAATGCTGGAAGCAATGCGAAGGCGAACAGGCGAAATAAAGTCATGTGGGTATCCCAGCAAATCATGGACCGTTAGCCAATGACATTAACAAGTCGATGTGACAAGGCCAAGGCTTGAGGTTGAACTATCTACGGTCAACCTTGGTCGACAATATGATGGCTGACTCGGTTCTGGTCACACCATTCACAAGCCCGATCGTATCAAGAATGGCATCGATCTTGTCGGTGCTCGATGAACGTACATGCGCGATCAGGTCGTACTTGCCTGAAACCGTGTACAGCGTTTCAACCTGTGGCATCTTCATGAGGGCTGCGACCACATCATTGGTCATTCTGGGTTCAACAGAAATCTCGACATGAGCCATAATGCCACCGATCGAGAATACCTTGCCAAGACGAACGCCATAGCCCGCAATGGCACCACCCTCTTCCAGTCGACGCAATCGATCCTGGATGGTGGTACGCGACACACCAAGTTGACGCGCCAGCTCGGACACAGGCATCCGTGCATTGGTTTTTAGCAGAGCGATGAGCTCTTCGTCTTTGCTTGTTACGTCCATTTCGTCATCATAACACGGTTTTCGTCATATCGACGAAAATAAAGTAAAATAAAGCAATATTTACGGCTATTTATCGGCACCTGAATAGGAGAATCTGGACATACAGGAACTCTATCCAGAAGGATTCTCCATATGACCGTCATGACGCACGTAGAATTGGCACAAAATGACATCTGTTCGCGGCCTTCATTATATAGAAACAGCGTAACAGTTGCAGCCCATCACTTCGGAGAAAAACCTGTTTTCTGCTTCGCGCCAGAAGTGCTTGCGCAGCAGGCACAACTGTTTCTGACGCATTTTCCGGGTGAAGTTTCCTACGCGGTCAAAGCCAATCCGTCAGACTATGTTATTGAAACCCTTTATAAATCTGGCATCAAAGTATTTGATGTTGCTTCTGTAGTCGAGATGGAAAGTGTGGCGCGTTTGTGTGGACCAGTAGAGTTTCACTACCACAACCCCGTAAAATCACGTGCCGAGATTGCAACAGCGTTTCACACATTCGCCTGCCGCCGGTTTGCGGCTGACAGTGTTGAAGAAATCAGCAAAATTTCGCAGATTACCGGGCCTCACACTGGCGTTGAAATAGCCATCCGCTTCCGCTTGCCCAAGCAAGGAATGTCAGCTCATGATTTCTCCAGCAAGTTTGGTGTTGATGAAGCTGGCGCTGCAAACTTGATGAAAATGGCAGTATCACTGGGGTTTGAGCCCATCCTGACTTTTCACCCAGGTTCCCAATGCACCGATCCTGCTGCATGGGCCAGCCATATCGAAGCGGCATCACGCATCGCCAAAAATGCCGGTATTGAGTTAAATCGTCTGAATGTTGGAGGAGGTTTTCCATCAACCTATACCGGCAGTCAGGGGCCTTGCCTGCAGGATTATTTCAAAGTCATAAGCGATAGTTTATTGGCAGAATTTGGCCAAAACGCGCCCGAACTGGAGTGCGAACCTGGCCGCGCTTTGTGTGCCGGCTCCACCAGCCTTTTGACCCGTGTCAAGCTGGTGCGTTCAGCAACTGGCGACGTGTTTTTGAATGATGGTATTTATGGTGGTCTGTTGGAAGTAGCACAAGCTCCAGCGCTTCAACCCTTCATCCGCGTCATTCGCAATGGCTTCTTGCTGGAAACGAGCGATAAGACTGGCTTCACAGTGTTTGGACCGACATGCGATCCGCTAGATGTTTTGCCTCATAAACTGGCATTGCCCTTCGATATCCAGGAAGATGACATAATAGAATTCGCTGGCATTGGTGCTTACGGAACAGCTACCTCAACGCGCTTCAACGGCTACGGCAACGCTGATGTGGTGATGGTGTCTGAAGCATTTGTGGGCGAGTAGGCCCTGCTCAAAAGCAAAATAACGGCTGTATTCCTCAGTTTTTTAAGCAAAACAACCGAAATGAAAAAGGCGGCATTCCTGGATACCGCCTTTAAACAATTATGAGTAGCAGAAGTAAGTTTAAGTCTTACGCAGCAGCTGCTTCGCCTTCGTCGGCATTTTGTACTGGTCCAGAATCCAGGCCCTTGGCAGCAGGATCGCGATCTACCAATTCAATGACGGCCATTGGTGCAGAATCACCATAGCGGAAGCCAGCCTTGAGAACGCGGGTATAACCACCCTTGCGCTCGGCATAACGGCCACCAAGCACATCAAACAACTTCTTGACCTGTGCTTCATCACGGATCTGAGACATTGCCTGACGGCGTGCATGCACATCACCGCGCTTTGCCAGTGTAATCAGCTTTTCAGTGATCGGGCGCAGATCTTTTGCCTTTGGCAGTGTTGTAACAATCTGCTCATGCTTGATCAGTGCTGCAACCATATTGGCAAACATTGCCTTACGATGTGAGCTGGTCCGATTAAGCTTGCGTCCGCTTTTTCCGTGGCGCATTGGCCTTCTCCTTGGAAACGTGCTTGCGAGGCAACCTCACGGCTGTCTCAAATTGAAAAATTAGTAGTGAGTCTCGAACTTCTTGGCCAGTTCCTCGATGTTTTCAGGTGGCCAATTGTCAATATCCATACCAAGGTGCAGACCCATCTGGGCCAGTACTTCCTTGATTTCATTCAGCGACTTGCGACCAAAGTTTGGAGTGCGAAGCATTTCACCTTCCGTCTTCTGGATCAGATCGCCGATGTAAACAATGTTGTCGTTCTTGAGGCAGTTGGCTGAACGAACAGACAGTTCAAGCTCATCAACCTTCTTGAGCAGAGCTGCATTGAATTCCAGTTCCGGCTTTTCTTCTTCTGCAACAATCTGCTGTGGTTCTTCAAAGTTGATGAAGACCTGCAATTGATCCTGAAGAATGCGCGCAGCATAGGCAACTGAATCTTCCGGTGTCATTGAGCCGTCAGTTTCAACGGTCATGATCAGCTTGTCATAGTCCAGAACCTGACCTTCACGGGTGTTTTCCACCTTGTAGGACACGCGCTTTACAGGTGAGTACAAGCTATCTACCGGGATCAAGCCAATTGGCGCATCTTCGGGACGGTTGCGATCAGCTGCAACATAGCCCTTGCCTGTATTGACCATGAATTCCATACGGATTTCAGCACCTTCGTCCAGCGTACAGATAGGCAGCGTAGGATTAAGAATTGAAATATCACCGGTTTCTTCGATATCACCAGCAGTAACCACACCTGGCCCCTGCTTGCGAAGGGTCAGGCGTTTTGGCCCTTCACCCTGCATACCAACAGCGATTTCCTTGATATTCAGGACAATATCAGTGACGTCTTCACGTACACCTGCAATTGATGAGAACTCATGCAGTACGCCATCGATCTGAACGGATGTAACAGCAGCGCCTTGCAAGGAAGAAAGCAGCACACGGCGCAGGCTGTTGCCCAGCGTCATGCCAAAACCGCGCTCAAGCGGTTCAGCCACCAATGTGGCACTGCGGCGACGATCACGGCCAGCGTTCACGTCCAGCTTCATTGGCTTAATAAGATCCTGCCAGTTTTTGGTATTCACGGTGTCGACCTCTGTGCAGTTAGGGGTAATGTATTTCCGCTTATGCGAAAACCAGACCCTGAAATCATGTTACTCTTGCCAAACGATCCCTATTTAGAAGGGCGCGTTCGGCCTATTAGTCAGTACTAAACGCGACGGCGCTTTGGTGGGCGAACGCCATTGTGAGGAATAGGCGTTACATCGCGGATCGATGTTACGGTCAATCCCACAGATTGCAGCGCACGAAGAGCTGACTCACGCCCAGAACCTGGACCGCACACTTCCACCTCAATGGTCTTCATGCCGTGTTCCATAGCAATTTCTGCGGCCTGTTCTGCTGCTACCTGAGCAGCATAAGGCGTTGACTTGCGCGAGCCCTTGAATTTCATCTTGCCCGCTGATGACCAGGCAATCGCATTGCCTTGAACATCAGTAATTGTGATCATGGTGTTGTTGAACGTGGAGTTCACGTGCGCCACACCTGATGATATGTTTTTACGCTCCTTGCGGCGCGTACGTGTTGGTTCTTTAGCCATATGCTACATACTTTCCGTGAAACTGATTATTTCTTCTTGCCGGCAATGGCCTTGGCAGGCCCTTTACGTGTGCGAGCATTTGTGTGGGTACGTTGACCACGAACCGGAAGGCCGCGACGATGGCGCAAACCACGATAGCAGCCAAGGTCCATCAAACGCTTGATGTTCATAGCGGTATCACGGCGAAGGTCGCCCTCTACCACAAAATCACGGTCAATCGCTTCACGGATCTGGATCACTTCGGCATCTGACAGCTCATTGACGCGACGTTCAGGCGCAATGTTGACAGTCGCACAAATGTCCTTGGCAAACTTCGGGCCAATACCATGAATATACTGAAGCGCGATAACCACACGCTTGTTCGTCGGAATGTTGACACCTGCTATACGGGCCACGACGCTTTCTCCTGCAAATGGCCAGTCCTGACTTATGTCAGGAATACCAGCCTAAAACCAAACCAAAAACGGATTATCAGTGCCTAACGGCAATAAGGCTCACCCCAAGCAGGCAATAGCTACTTGTGGTCAGCCTTTGAGCAACCGGATTGAGAAGGTTTCTATGCCGGATTCCCCGGCTCGTCAACCATTTAACTCTCACCTTTTGCTCGCCACGGCTTATCCGTTCAATACCTCCATGATCTGACGGGTAACCTCAGTGATTTCCGCCATACCATCAACACTGCGAAGTTTGTTTTTCGCAGCATAATACTCAATAAGGGGCGCTGTTTGAGCATGATAGACACCAAGGCGCTTTTCAAGCGCCTCAGCATTGTCATCAGGCCGAGGGCCACCTGCTGTTTCACGTGCACGCTTTTCAATGCGGCTCAGCAAAATCTTGTCATCAACGGCCAACTCGATCACGGCATCAAGTTGCTTGTCCTTATCCTTCAGCATGGCATCAAGCGCTTCTGCCTGAGCAACATTGCGAGGAAAGCCGTCAAGAATGAACCCTTTGGCACAATCAGGATCTTCAATGCGATCAGAAATAATACCAACCACAACCTCATCCGGCACAAGCTCGCCACGCGCCATGATATCCTTGGCTTTCAAGCCAATGGGAGTGCCTTCAGCTACGGCTGCACGAAGCATATCACCGGTGGACAATTGTTTCATGCCCTTGGTGTCTTCGATGAATTGAGCTTGTGTTCCCTTCCCGGCGCCAGGAGGGCCGAGCAATATGATGTTCATCTTTTCGACCCCCTCAGTTTTGTCTTCTTCATCAAGCCTTCATACTGCTGAGCAAGCAAGTGGCTTTGCACCTGGGACACGGTGTCCATGGTTACAGACACAATGATCAGCAATGATGTACCACCGAAATAGAACGGGATGGCAGCGTATGATGTAAGGATTTCGGGCAACAAACAAATTCCAGCAAGGTAGAGTGCGCCAACAACTGTTATACGCGTCAACACATAGTCAATGTATTCAGCTGTGCGCTCACCTGGACGAATGCCCGGTATGAAACCGCCATACTTTTTCAGATTATCTGCGGTTTCTTTCGGGTTGAACATGATTGCAGTGTAGAAAAATGCGAAGAATATGATCAAGGCTATATAGATTACCAGGAATAATGGCTGACCACGCCCCATCAATGCATTGACTGTATTCAGCCAGTCAGGTCCGGATCCTTGCGAAAAGTTGGATACGGTTATTGGCAATAGCAACAGTGAAGAGGCGAAGATTGGCGGAATAACGCCAGCTGTATTCAACTTCAATGGCAAGTGAGACGGGTCTACGTTCTGTATCTGGTTACCGACTTGGCGTTTCGGATACTTGACCAGAAGCCTGCGTTGCGCGCGCTCCATGAATACGATGACAGCAATGGTGATCAGCGCCAGAATAACGATACCAATAATCAGAAATGTTGACATCTGGCCTGTACGGCCAAGTTCAAGAATGGCTGCTATAGCTGATGGAAGCTCTGCAATAATACCTGCAAAAATGATCAGCGATATACCATTACCAATACCACGTGCAGTGATCTGCTCGCCAAGCCACATCAAGAATACAGTGCCACCCGTCAGAGTGATCACAGTCGAGATTCGGAAATACCAGCCCGGATCAATTACGACGTTGCCCTGGCTCTCAAGCCCCACCGCAATGCCATAAGCCTGCAAGGCAGCCAAAATAACAGTGCCATATCGTGTATACTGGTTGATTTTCTTTCGGCCCTGTTCACCTTCTTTCTTGAGTGCCTCAAGATGGGGACTGACCGTCGTCATCAATTGAATGATAATCGAAGCCGAAATGTAGGGCATTATATTGAGGGCAAAGATTGCCATACGGCCAAGTGCACCACCAGCCAGACCATTGATCCAGCCGAGAATACCGGATGAATTTTGCTGAACGAGAAGTGCCAACTGAGAGGCATCAACACCGGGAACCGGAATATATGTACCCAACCGATAAACAATAAGTGCGGCTAACGTGAACCAGATGCGCTTTTTAAGATCATCAGCCTTGGCGAAAGATGAAAAGCTCAGATTAGCAGCAAGTTGTTCAACGGCCGATGCCATTCGATTGTCCCTTATCGGTATGCAGGATGCTTGTTTACCTGCCTATATATTGGGTACGCACAACAAGTTCACAAGCATCAAATGGTCGGCCAAAAGCCCTTATAGCCATCAAGCCTAAGCTGTTTTTTCTGCTGCGGGCTTTTCTTCAATCAAGGTCAGCTTGCCGCCAGCCTTTTCTATGGCAGCAGTTGCAGACTTGGTCGCATGGTTCACATGCAAATCAAGCTTTGCCTTGAGATCGCCCTGCCCCAGAACGCGAACGCCATCAAGAGCCTTTGAAACGATGCCTGCTGCAATCAGTGCAGGCAGGTCAACAGGTTTCTTGGCATCGAGCTTTCCGGCATCAACTGCGGCCTGAAGACGGCTGAGATTGATTTCATTGAAAGACAATTGATTTGGCTTCTTGAAGCCGCGCTTGGGCAAGCGGCGATAGATTGGCATCTGGCCGCCTTCAAAGCCAAGCTTTGGACCACCAGAACGCGATCCGTGACCTTTGTGACCACGACCAGCTGTTTTGCCCTTGCCGGAGCCAATACCACGGCCGACGCGAGTGCGTTGCTTGCGGGCGCCTGGATTGTCTGCAATCTCATTGAGCTTCATTGTCTTTGCTTCTCTTTTGTGGCCCAGGTGAAAACCCGCACCGATTATCTCTTATTATTCAACGATCCGGACAAGATGCGAAACCTTGGCAATCATGCCACGTACGGAAGGTGTATCTTCCAGAGTACGCTTGCGATTCATCTTGTTCAAACCCAAACCTATGAGCGTGGCACGCTGATCACCTGGACGGCGAAGCGGTGAGCCGATCTGCTCAACAGTAACAGTTTTGGTATCCTTGGCCATGATAGTCCTCATTCAACCTTTATAAACCCGGTGGCAGGCAAGCCAGCCAACCGGATCAATCTGCAGAAATTTCGCCATCCTTGCGGCGAGACATGATGTCAGAAACCTTCTTGCCACGGCGAGCAGCAACAGAGCGCGGGCTGGTTTCAGCCTTGAGCGCGTCAAATGTTGCGCGAACCATGTTGTAAGGGTTCGATGTTCCGATAGACTTGGCAACGACGTCCTGCATGCCAACGCTTTCAAAAACAGCGCGCATTGGGCCGCCTGCGATAATGCCGGTACCAGCTGGAGCAGAACGCAGAACCACGCGACCAGCGCCATGGCGACCTGCTACGTCATGATGGAGTGTGCGGCCTTCACGAAGCGGCACCCGGATCATTTCGCGCTTGGCGCTTTCAGTTGCCTTGCGAATGGCTTCTGGAACTTCACGTGCCTTGCCATGACCAAAGCCAACACGGCCCTTTTGATCACCAACAACTACGAGAGCTGCAAAACCAAAACGACGGCCGCCCTTGACCACCTTGGCAACACGGTTGATGTGCACAAGTTTGTCAACAAACTCGCTTTCCGGTTCCCGCTCCCGACGTTCGCGTTCTCTAGCCATTTGAATTTACCTGTCTTCCAGTCAGAATTATTAGAATTTCAAGCCGCCTTCACGCGCTGCTTCAGCCAGGGATTTAACCCGGCCATGATAAAGATAACCACCACGGTCAAACACAACCTGCTCAACACCAGCCTTTTTTGCACGCTCGGCAACGAGTTTGCCAACCGCAGCAGCAGCTGCCGTATCAGCGCCTGTCTTGAGTGAGCTGCGAAGCTCTTTCTCCAGCGTAGATGCCGCAGCCAGTGTTACACCCTTAACGTCATCGATGACCTGCACCGAGATGTTCTTGTTTGAACGCAATACGCTCAGCCGCGGGCGGCCATTGTTGTTGGCCTTCAATTCGCGGCGAACGCGAAGTTTGCGGCGTTCTGCTACAGTTATTTTTCCAGACATGGTCTAAAGCCCTTCAGCTCCAATATTACTTCTTCTTGCCTTCCTTGCGGAAGATAGTCTCGGTAGCGTACTTGACGCCCTTGCCTTTGTAAGGCTCTGGTGGACGCCAAGCGCGGATTTCTGCAGCAACCTGCCCAACCCGTTGCTTGTCAATGCCACTTACAATGATTTCAGTCGGCTTTGGTGTCTTGATGTCAATGCCCTGAGGGATCGCATACACTACATCGTGGCTATAACCAAGGTTCAGTTGCAGGCCCTGCCCCTGTACCGCTGCACGATAACCAACGCCATTAATCTCAAGAGTCTTGGAGAAACCGTCGGTCACTCCGGTGATCAGGTTTGCAATCAACGTGCGCGACAAGCCCCAGGCAGAACGAGCAGGCTTGGTCTGATCAATCGGAGATACGCTGATCTCACCGTTCTCATGCTTGACTGTTACCAGATCTACCAAGCGTGTCTGCAATTCACCCTTTGGACCCTTGACCTTAACGGTCTGGCCTTCAAGAGAAACAGTTACACCTGCAGGGACTGCAACAGGTTTTTTGCCAATACGAGACATGGGCTTCCTTGCCTCCGCTTCCTTAATTTCCTGTCCTGCCAAAATCGGCCAACAGGTTGAACACCAAACAGCGCTATATTCTCACAGACCTTAAAAGACTGTGCAGAGTACTTCGCCACCAACATTATTTTCACGTGCCTGGGTATCAGACATGACACCTTTCGACGTAGACATAATCGCAACACCAAGACCGTTATATATGGTCGGCAATTCTTCAACCGATGCATACACGCGACGACCTGGCTTTGATATACGCTTGATTTCGCGAATAACAGGCTCGCCATCAAAATATTTAAGCTCAACTTCCAGCTCAGCCTGACCGGTCGCACGTTCTGTAACTGCAAAACCGCGGATGAAGCCTTCAGCCTGCAACACCTCAAGCACACGCTCGCGCAAACGCGAAGACGGGCTTGCCACCTTAGACTTGCCCCGCTGCTGGGCATTGCGGATGCGGGTCAGCATATCGCCGATAGGATCCGTTACATTCATTTTTCTGTTTCCCTTAAGAACCTGACGTGCGGTGCCGTTACCAGCTTGACTTGACTACACCGGGGACAAGTCCCTGGTTCGCCAGATCACGCAGCGCAATACGAGACATTGCCATCTTGCGGTAGTAACCGCGCGGACGACCGGAAATTTCACACCTGTTGCGGACACGAATTGCAGCAGAGTTACGCGGCAGTTCAGCCAACTTCAACCGGGCAGTAAAACGCTCTTCCATTGGAAGGGTCTTGTTGTTGGCAATCGCGCGAAGCTCCGCACGCTTGCCGGCGTATTGCTTCACAAGACGCTTGCGTTTGTTGTTTTTCTCAATTGCACTTTTCTTTGCCATGAGCTCTTTCGTTTCCTTGATCTTCGCGCCTAATCAGGCCGCTGCCTGCTGGTTTGGCTTGATGCGGAACGGGAAGTTGAATGCTGCAAGCAATTCACGTGCTTCAGCATCCGTCTTTGCCGTTGTACAAATTACAATGTCCATGCCCCACATACGGTCAATCTTGTCGTATTCGATTTCCGGGAATACGATGTGTTCTTTCAGACCGGTTGCATAGTTGCCCCGACCGTCAAAGCTCTGATCGGACAAACCACGAAAGTCACGCACACGAGGCAGAGCAATATTGATGTAACGATCCAGAAATTCGTACATCCTCTGCTTGCGAAGCGTAACCTTCACACCAATGTCCATACCTTCGCGCAGCTTGAACGTTGCGATGGACTTGCGAGCCTTGGTAGTTGCAACGCGCTGACCTGCGATCTTCGTTAGGTCTTCAGCGGCTGACTTTACCAGCTTTGAATCGCCTACGGCATCGCCCACACCCATGTTCAGCACGATCTTGTCGAGCTGAGGAACCTGCATTGGGTTTGTATAACCGAATTTCTCGATCAGCTTGGCGCGGATCTCATCGTCATAAAGCTTGCGCAGACGTGGAACATATACATCAGCCATCAATCACCTCCCCGGAGCGCTTGGCTACCCGGACCTTCTTGCCATCGTCGAGTACCTTGTAACCGACGCGTGTAGCCTTGCCATCCTTTGGATCAATGTGCGCCAGGTTGGACACATGAATTGACAGCTCCTTGTTAACAACGCCACCTTCTTGAGCAGCAGTTTGCTTCTGGTGCTTTCGGGCAACATTCACACCGCTTACAACAGCGCGGTTCTCCTTTGGCAACATCTTGAGTACGTCGCCTGACTTACCCTTGTCCTTGCCAGCAACCACGATCACGCGATCACCTTTTTTGATTTTAAGCTTAGTGGCCATCACAGCACCTCCGGTGCAAGCGAAATAATCTTCATGTGGTTGCGAGCGCGGAGTTCACGTGGCACGGGGCCAAAAATACGTGTTCCAACAGGCTCGCCTTGGTTGTTGATCAATACAGCTGCATTGCGATCAAAGCGGATGGCTGATCCATCGGCGCGCTGTATGTCCTTGGCGGTGCGAACAACGATTGCCTTCATCACGGCACCCTTCTTCACGCGACCGCGTGGAATGGCATCCTTGATGGACACGACAATCACATCTCCGACGTGCGCATACTTGCGCTTGGAGCCACCAAGCACCTTGATGCACTGGACGCGACGAGCGCCGGAATTGTCGGCAACGTCGAGATTTGTTTCTACCTGGATCATGACTTCATCCGTTTTGTTTTTATGCCCGTTCGTCCAATGCCTTCAAGGCTGTGACGCAGCAGCATGTTCAAATTTCATAACCGCAAAAGATTTATTCGGCGACGAGCGCCCAGGTCTTGTTGCGGGATATTGGCCGACACTCTTCAATACGAACAATATCGCCAACCTTTGCCTTATTCGCTTCATCGTGCGCATGATACTTTTTCGTACGGCGCACAGTCTTTTTCATCATTGGGTGTGTGAAACGGCGCTCAACACGAACAACAATGGTCTTGTCATTCTTGTCGCTGACCACGACACCCTGAAGAATACGTTTGGGCATGTGCTAAACTCCAATCAATTCGCTGTTGCAGCAATAACGCGTGAGCGTTGTGCTGACTTGATGCGGGCGATATCACGGCGCACCTGACGGACCCGCGCTGTATTGTCAATCTGACCAGAAGCCTTCTGGAAGCGCAGGTTGAACTGCTCCTTCTTGAGCTTCAGCAGCTCATCCTTGAGCTGGTCGTCGGTCATTTGTATTACTTCAGTGGCTTTCATCGCCCTATCCTCAACAACTCAATTTTCCGGGCCTCATTCACCAAGACGCGCAACAAAGCGTGTCTTGATTGGCAGTTTGGCGGCAGCCAGGGTAAATGCTTCTTGTGCGATCTCGCGTGAAACACCATCAACTTCAAACATGATGCGACCAGGATGTACACGTGCGCACCAGTACTCGATAGAACCTTTACCCTTACCCATGCGGACTTCGGTAGGCTTCTTTGACACTGGCAGATCAGGGAATACCCTGATCCAGACACGACCAGCACGCTTCATGTGGCGGGTCATGGCACGACGTGCGGCCTCAATCTGGCGCGCAGTTACACGGGCAGGCTCTTGTGCCTTCAGTCCATAAGTACCGAAGTTCAGTTCATAGCCACCCTTGGCGGTGCCGCTGATACGACCCTTGTGGGCCTTGCGGAACTTTGTGCGTTTTGGCTGCAGCATTGTTATGTTTCCTGCTTAATCCAGTAATCTCAAATTAACGGCGTGCGTCGTCACGATCGCGGCGTGGACGTGGTCCGCTACCATCCTGCATTGCTTGAATCCGCTTGTCCTGTGCCATCGGGTCATGCTCAAGGATTTCACCCTTGAAAATCCAGACCTTGATGCCATTGGTTCCATAAGCGGTGTGGGCAGTTGCAGTCCCATAATCAACGTCTGCACGCAAGGTATGAAGCGGCACACGACCTTCGCGATACCATTCAACACGTGCAATTTCAGCACCACCCAGACGACCGCCACAAGTGATACGAATTCCTTCAGCGCCCATGCGCATAGCTGACTGAACAGCGCGCTTCATGGCACGACGAAATGCAATACGACGCTCAAGCTGCTGGGCAATATTGTCTGCTACCAGGTTGGCATCAATTTCCGGCTTGCGAACTTCAACGATGTTCAAATGAACTTCTGAATCTGTCATTTTCGAAATCGCACGGCGCAGGTTTTCGATATCCGCACCCTTCTTGCCGATCACCACACCAGGACGAGCAGAATAAATCGTTACACGGCACTTCTTGTGAGGACGTTCGATAATGATCCGGGAAATGCCAGCCTGCTTCAACTTTTCACGAAGAAATTCGCGAATACGGAAATCTTCATGCAGAAGCTTGGAATATTCCCTGCCGTCAGCGAACCAGCGGCTATCCCATGTACGGTTGATACCGAGACGGAAACCGATCGGATTGACTTTCTGACCCATCAGACGGCCTCCTCGACCTGGCGCACGATAATCGTGATTTCACTGAAAAACTTTTCGATCTTGCCAACACGACCGCGAGCACGAGGGCTGAAACGCTTCATGACAAGGTTCTTGCCAACATAGGCTTCTGAAACAATCAGCTCGTTGATATCGAGATCGTGGTTGTTCTCAGCATTAGCGATGGCAGATTCAAGCGTCTTCTTGACGTCCACCGCAATGCGGCGACGCGAAAACGTCAAATCAGCAAGAGCTCTCTCAACTTTTTTGCCGCGAATAATCGATGCAACTTCGTTGAGCTTGCCTGGGCTGACACGCAGATTGCGTGTAACTGCCTTGGCTTCATTGTCCGGAAGGACGCGCGCTTTGGATGTCTTACCCATGTGTCCTTACCTCTTCGACTTCTTGTCAGCCGTATGACCGTAATAGGTACGGCTTGGAGCAAATTCACCAAGCTTGTGACCAACCATGTCTTCAGAAACGTTCACTGGAACGTGCTTGTTGCCATTGTGCACACCGAACGTCAGACCGACGAACTGCGGCAGAATGGTAGAGCGGCGGCTCCAGGTCTTGATGACCTGATTACGACCGGAGTCGCGAGCAGCCTCAGCCTTCTTGAGCAAATACCCGTCTACAAACGGGCCCTTATGCAGTGAACGTGCCATTCAACTAAAACCCTTATTTCTTGCGTAGATGACGCGAGCGAACAATAAATTTGTCCGACGATTTATTGGTACGAGTCTTCTTGCCTTTGGTTGGCTTGCCCCACGGCGTTACCGGGTGGCGTCCACCTGATGTACGGCCTTCACCACCACCATGTGGGTGATCGATCGGGTTCATGGCAACACCACGAACAACCGGACGACGACCGCGCCAACGCGAACGACCTGCCTTGCCATCATTGGTGTTCATGTGATCCTGATTGGACACGGCACCAACTGTCGCACGGCATTCAGAAGAAACCATACGCTGTTCACCGGACTTCAACCTGAGCAAAGCCATTGAGCGGTCACGGCCAACGAGTTGAGCATAAGAACCAGCGGAACGGGCAATCTGACCACCCTTGCCTGGCTTCATCTCAACATTGTGGATGATGGTGCCGACCGGCATGTTGGCCAAGGGCATGCAATTTCCAGGCTTGACGTCAACGCCGACGGTTCCTGATACAATTGCATCACCTTCGTTCAGGCGTTGCGGGGCCAGGATATAGGCCAGTGTACCATCTTCGTGTTTGATGAGCGCAATGAAGGCAGTGCGGTTTGGATCGTATTCGATACGTTCAACTGTTGCAGTACCCTGCTGTGTACGCTTGAAATCGATGATGCGATATGTGCGCTTGTGGCCACCACCACGAGAGAACATTGTCTGACGGCCATGATTGTTGCGGCCACCACTCTTAGACAATCCCTCGGTGAGTGTCTTGACGGGCTTGCCCTTCCATAAACCGCTACGGTCAACAATGACCAGCTGTCGCTGTCCTGGTGTATTGGGCTTGAACTTTTTCAGTGCCATGGTTTGAAGTCTCTATCGCTCAAATTAAACTTTACAGACCCGTTGTCACATCGATGGATTGACCATCAACAAGTGTGACAATTGCCTTCTTCACATCTACTTGCCTGCCGCGAACACCCTTGAAGCGCTTGGTTTTGCCCTTGCGAACCGATGTATTCACCGCCTTCACCTTGACACCAAACAATTCCTCGACAGCCTTCTTGATCTCAGGCTTCGATGCGTTGCCAGCTACATTGAAAACAACCTGATTAGCCTCGCTCAAAAGCGTTGCCTTTTCTGTGATCGCAGGCGAACGAAGGATGTCGTAATTCTTTTCCATACTCATTGGAACCGCGCCTCCAGCGCTTCAACAGCAGCTTTGGTCAATACCAATTTCTGGCGACGAAGAATGTCATACACGTTGATACCTTGAACCGGCAACACATCAACGTTGATCAGGTTACCAGCGGCCTTGGCAAAGTTTACATTTACTTCTGCGCCGTCAATGACGAGCACGTTGCTCAAACCGAGCTTTGCAAATGCAGCTGCAAGATCCCTGGTCTTCGGCGTGTTTGTATCAACACTATCAATGATGATCAGCTCATTTGCCTTAACCTTGGCAGAGAGAGCATGACGCAGTGCCAGTGCGCGAACCTTCTTTGGCAGGTCAATCGCATGTGAACGCACAACTGGTCCATGCGACTTGCCACCACCAACGAAAATACCAGTAC
>JBAUGO010000460.1:0-2277 GCA_049679775.1 Anderseniella sp. | reverse complement strand
GTTGTTGACGTGTCCGGTGACGGGCGAGAGACCCCGCCACGTGATTATACCGTGCTGCTGCCACAAGCCAGGTCTGTCGCCACCTTTCACGGCGTAACGATAAATGGGTTGGCCATCTTGAACGAAGACCCTGATCTGGCCTCGTATTATCGCGACCAGATGATTGTGGGCACGGGGGCGTTTGTGGAGGTTGCCCGCGATTATGAGGATTTTGCAACCGTGATGAAACGAAAGTTGCTGCGCGAGATTGATCCTGAGCCGATTGTTGGTATGTTGTTCAACTGGGGATCATCAGCCAGACAGATCAATGGCGAGTGAGCAAATGTATCTGAAATAAATGGTTGCGAAAATGGTCCACGCAAGATGATATATCGTTTTCTCAAAGCCTGCAGGTTCACATGAATTTGGCCTCGCTACCCATGTATGACCTGCCGGAGCTGGCCGATGCAACTAGTGCCTGGTGGTCAGGGCTTGCCTCGCATATGCGTCGCGAAGGCTTGAACGATGTGCCCGATACCATGATGCGCCCTGATGACCTGCACCAACACTGGCTCGCGCGTAATCTGTTGTTTTCTCAAACCTGTGGTTTTCCCCTGACGCATGCGTTGCGAACCAGGGTGCAGCTTGTGGGCTTGCCGGTCTATGCTTGTGAAGGTTGCGACCCGGACGGGTTTTATTCGTCAATGATCATTGTGCCGGCGTCCTCGAATATCTACTCTCTTGTGGATTGCCGACGCGCTCGGGCTGTCTACAACACATCTGACAGTATGTCCGGACTGCTCGCCCTGCGTATGGCCGCAAGCGAGGCTTCCCGCAAATCAACCGGGCCGAGTTTCACGTCCGTATCGATGTCAGGTGGTCATCGTGCCTCCATTCAGCACGTTGCTGACGGTCGTGCTGACATTGCCTGTATTGATGCTGTTACATTTGCCCTGTTGTCTCGACTGGATCCTTGTCTGGTTTCCGGTGTCAGGGTGTTGGGACAGACCCGCAAGGTGCCTGGCCTTCCCTATATAACGTCCCTTTTGACCACATCCGATGAGGTTCAGCGTCTGCGCTCAGCGCTTCGCAACGCTGTTGAGGATAGTGCACTTGCAGGCGCGCGGGCTGAACTTCTGATCTCGGGAGCGACTTTCCCAAATATCTCCAACTACGATATCATCCTCGAACTTGAAGCCGCGGCGAGCCATATCAAACTGCCATAGAAACACTTTTACCGGAGACACCATGATCGACCTTTATACCTGGAGCACGCCTAACGGTTACAAGATATCCATCGCCCTTGAAGAAATGGGGCTGGATTACAAGGTCCACCCAATTGACATCATGAAGGACGAGCAGTTCGCTCCGGATTTCCTGAAAATATCTCCAAACAACAAGATACCTGCCATCTTTGATCATGATACAAACCAGTCGGTTTTTGAATCAGGCGCCATCCTTTTGTATCTTGCCCGCAAAAGTGATAAATTCCTTGCTCCAACCGGTTCGCGACACTGGCAGGCGATGGAGTGGTTGATGTTTCAGATGGGTGGCTTCGGTCCGATCCTTGGCCAGGCGCATCACTTCCTGCATTTCAATCCTGGTAAGGGTGAGTATGTCGAAAACCGCTTCAAGACGGAGACAAAACGCTTATGGGGTGTGCTCGACAAACGTCTGTCCCAGGAAGAATATGTGGCTGGAGTATATTCGATTGCCGACATGGCAATCTGGCCATGGGCTGCGCGGTTTGAATGGCAGCAGATCGACATGAACGAGTTTCCCAATGTCAAGCGCTGGTACAAGGCGATAGCATCGCGACCTGCCGTGCAGGCGGGGTACAAGGTGCCAAACCCCGAGCGTGAAATTCCACAGGTTTGACTGATAGAATCAAGCCACATTCATCTGCCGACACAGGACTACCCGTTCTGGGTTTTGCCTTGCTAGCCGCTGTGACGATATTTTGGGGCGTGAACTGGCCGGGCATGAAGGTCGTGTTGGGAGAAATGGGGCCGTGGTGGTTTCGCACCATCTGTCTGGCCATTGGCGGTGCGGCGCTGCTTTGTATATCGCGCGCCTCGGGCAACAGGCTCAAGGTTGCCGGTTCTGACCTTCGCCCGCTGCTCTTGTGCGGTGTTTTCAACATGGTCGGGTGGCATGTGTTTTCTGCCTACGGATTAAGCCTGGTACCGGCAGGGCGTGCCTCCATCATTGCCTTCACCATGCCCGTTTGGGCTGCGTTGGCTGCTGTACCCTTATTGGGTGAGCGGGTGTCCCTGGCTGTCTTTGCAGGTTTGGGGC
>JBAUGO010000459.1:0-1683 GCA_049679775.1 Anderseniella sp. | reverse complement strand
GAACAAATATTGGAGTAATTGCTGTCCGTATCGGCACGGATGGCATGATGGTGTACCCAATGGATCGATGGTGTAACGATAACCTTGGACAAGGGCCGCTCCAACCATTCAGGTAATGCAATGTTCGAATGGTGAAAAAGCGCCATCGTCAGCACGCAGGTCTCGAATACTATGACTGATGTAAGAGGGATATCGAGCAGCCAGATCACAGCGGCCCGCACAAAGGCTGACAGCATGACTTCACCGAAGTGAAACCGGAATGCTGAACTGGCATCCAGAAACTCATCGAGATGATGCACTTCGTGAAACCGCCAGAGAAACTGGACTTCATGATTTGCCCGGTGCCACCAGTAAATCCAGCAATCCAGGATGATGATATCGAGCGCCAACCCTTGCCAGCCTGACAGCCAGTCCGGACGCCAGCCAAGCGCATGTGATGATGCAAAAGCAGACAAAGGCACAACCACAACAGGCGACAAGCCAGCACTGATAAGCAGGAGGCTCGCATTTTTCAAAACCCGCCACAACTTGTCAGCAAATGACCGCAACCCGGCAGCCGCGAGCGGTCTTGCCTTGGGGAACACCCGCTCCAGCACCAATATGGTGAGAGCAACGCAGAGCAGCACCAACGCTTTTATCTTAACATCATCCATGGCATCGATTTGTAGCAGTCCCGCGCATCATCTGCATCTGACATGGTTGTGAATAGGGTGCGGCATACTCTCACTCATAGGGTGCTGGTTTTTCCTTCAACATGTACCACACCAAAGGCATGGCCAGCGCAATCAGAACAAACCGGCCAATCTGGTGTGCCCCTACAAAGGCGGGATCAAGATTGAGGGCAAAGGCCATGATTGTCATGGCCTCCATGCCACCAGGAGCAAATGCAAGTACCGTCCAGGCGAGCGGCACATCTGCTATCCGGGAAGCCACTGCAGCACCTGCAACACTGATGACCATTGCAAGCCCCAAACCAGTGAGACTTGCCCCACCCAGCTTCATCAAATCCCTTGGCCTGACACCGGAAAACCGCATACCGATCATCGTTCCGAGGAATACGAACACCGGCACAAGAACCCACAATGGCAAAGTACCATGCACCACCTCACCAATATGCATGACCGCACTTGCCAGCGCTGGCCCCAAAACAAGCCCGGCAGGCACCTTAAGCTTCTCGAACACAAACCCGGCCACCAAACCCGCTCCCAAAACCATTACAAGATCACGCAAGCCACCCGAACCTGGAAGCACCAACGGTGGATGTATGTCTGATATGGAGCCATAAGAGGAAATCACTGACGGTAAGACGGCTACCAGGATAAACAGCCGTGTAACCTGAGACACACTGACTTTTACAAGATCAGCACGTGTGTCAGCGGCGAGCGCCAGAGCAACCGACAAGGCACCCGGCATGACAGCAAAAAAACTCGTCGCCTTGTCCCAGCCATAAACCTTGCGGAAAAAAACCATGCCAAGCCAAACAAGCACAGCCATTGTCAACGCCAGGACAAGAAAACTCAACGGCCATCTCGCAATTGTGTTGAGTGTTTCAGGCGTCACACTCCCACCGATCTGAAGCCCCAGCAGTATGAAGATAAATCGCGACAAGCGCTTTGGCATCGCTTGGGTGATTATGCCCGACAACGATGCAGCCGCTACCGTAACAACAGAGCCCGCCAACCA
>JBAUGO010000458.1:0-1805 GCA_049679775.1 Anderseniella sp. | reverse complement strand
CGGTTACCTGCATATAGGCGGGGGGCGTACTGCCTTGTTCAACTGGCTGTTTGCCAGAGCAAACGGCGGCAAAATGCTTTTGCGCATTGAAGATACTGACCGCGAGCGCTCTACCGAGGACGCTATCCAGGCTATCAAGGATGGTTTGACATGGTTGGGGCTGGATTGGGATGGGGATGCAGTATCCCAGTTTTCACGCGCACAACGCCACCGCGAAGTTGTTGAACAGATGCTGGCCGATGGCAACGCCTATTACTGCTACTGTTCTGCGGAAGAACTGACCGAAATGCGCGAAAAGGCCATGGCAGCGGGTTTGCCACCACGCTATGACGGAAGATGGCGCGACCGCGATCCGTCCGAGGCGCCAGAGGGTGTAAAACCTGTGGTCCGGTTTCGCTCACCAGAACTGGGTGAGACATTGATCGCCGATCAGGTGCAAGGCGATGTAACCTTTGCCAACAAGGATCTCGATGACCTGATCATCCTGCGTTCAGATGGCAACCCTACCTACAATCTCTCAGTCGTCGTTGATGATCATGACATGGGAGTGACCCACATTATCCGGGGCGTGGATCACCTCACCAATGCGGCTCGCCAAAGCCAGATTTACAAGGCGCTCGGCTGGGATGTGCCAGTTATGGCCCATATACCCCTGATCCATGGGGCTGACGGGGCAAAACTGTCCAAACGCCATGGCGCGCTGGGTGTGGATGCCTATCTCGACATGGGCTATTTGCCAGAAGCGATGCGCAATTACCTGGCTCGCCTTGGGTGGTCGCATGGTGACGACGAGTTTTTTTCCACAGCACAAATGATTGAATGGTTCACCCTTTCAGGCATCGGAAAGTCCGCGGCCCGGTTTGACTTTGCCAAACTGGAAAACCTGAACGGTCAATATATGCGAGCTGCTGATGATAATGATCTCATGCAAGCTCTCAAAGACCTCCTGCCCCATGTAGACGGCGGCTTGGCGATGCTGAAAAGCCTGGAAACACCAGCTAACGAAACAATGCTGATGACCTTGATGCCAGCCATGAAAGAACGCGCCAAGACGTTGCTGGACCTCAAATCGTCAGCTCAGTTTCTGTTTGCATCACGGCCCCTGGCATTTGAGGACAAGGCAAAGGACCTTCTCGATACAGACGCAACCACCATGCTTGCCAACCTGGTGCCGATTTTGCAGGATGCTGAAAACTGGTCCCTTGAGCCACTGGAGGCCGCTGTGCGCGCATTTGCGGATGCGCATGAGCTCAAACTGGGCAAGGTTGCCCAGCCATTGCGGGCAGCATTAACTGGCAGCACTCAATCTCCCCCAATTTTTGACGTTCTGGCTGTGCTTGGTCGAAATGAAGCTTTGGGGCGTATCAAGGATGTGATCAACTAATCTAGCGACCCTTAACCAAATTGTGCATTGCAAAATAATCTAGCACGATGCAGATTGCGATCGATCAGACCCTTACATGCATTTCAAGGGACACTGACCAGATCAGACCGGTTAACAGGCAAATTCAAGGCCTGCTCAACTCTAGTTCTGGCAGCGTTTTGAAATCACGGGCGTTTTCGCGCCTGTCCCTTGCGCAAGCCGTCGAGAGGAAGAAAAATGGCAAATAAACCACGTATTGCTAAGCTAAGTCTGGATGGCAAAGACTATGAGTTCGAGGTCATTGGAGGCTCAATTGGCCCCGACGTCATCGATATATCCAAGCTGTATGCCCAAACAGGCGCGTTCACACTCGACCCAGGCTTCACATCAACGGCAAGTTGCGAATCCACCATCACCTATATCGATGGTGACGAAGGTGTAC
>JBAUGO010000457.1:0-2130 GCA_049679775.1 Anderseniella sp. | reverse complement strand
GCCACACCATGCTCGTTCAAGCCGCCATTGGTCAGGGGGGATGGTACACCAAGGAAATAGCTGTAGCTCACACGTAGATGCCTGGCGGTTTCTGTGACCTGCGGAATTTCAGTCAATCGTCCTGGCAGGTCTGCGGCAGGAGTCACTCCGACAATTATCCTGGAATCTGCGTGATGTGATTGGCGCGGCACGATCTCCAGCCAGTGGCTTGAAGGTTCGTCACCATAGCCAGCAAGCCAAGCGTGACCATCGCTCGTGTGGTTCCTGCCGATATAGATGCCATAGCTCATGGGAATGGATTTCTCAGTAGGCGGTGCCACACCGCGAGTGTCTCAAGTCAGTGGAAATTATCCCAGCGTGATTTCGAATACAACTGGGTGTTGGGTTCAGGCTGCACTTTTATCCGATGAGGTCACTCCCCCTTCAGGCGCCTCATAATTTCAGATGCAATGGCTTAAAATAAAATGTTTTTCAAAACCAAGGTCTCAGTGCACACTGGCTATCTTGAAGTTTGAATGATTTTTGAATTTTGCCCGAAGCCAGACGATGAGGGAGCAGGACATGATCCGCACAGGTGAAGAGTACAAGGCATCCATCCGCGACAATCGCGAAGTGTACATGAACGGTGAGCGCGTCAAGGACGTGACAGCGCATGCGATGTTCAAACCGCTGGTAGACATTCGCGCCCGTATTTACGACATGGCGCATGACCCCAAAACTGCACCGACCATGACAGTGCAGCAAAACGGAGAAATCAACGCCATTGGCAATGCGCTACCCTACACCCAGGAAGACTGGTGGGCAAAGCGTCGGGCGACGGATGCGGTGATGGAAGACATTGGCGGTGTCGTGACCCGCGTTGGTGATGAAACTGTTGGTGAGATGTGGTCGCTGTTTGACGGGCAGGATGTGCTCAACGAGGTTGACCCGCAATTTTCAAAGAACATTGAAAACCACATTCATAAGGTTTTGCAGGGCGACCCGTTTCATGTGTCCGCCAATACAGATCCCAAGGGTGATCGTTCACTGGCACCGCAGGATCAAGACCCGGACATGCTGCTGCATGTGGTCAAGGAAACCGATGCCGGCATTGTGGTGCGCGGGGCCAAATATGAAACCGCAGCTGCCTATGCCAATCAGGCGTTCACCAAACCGACCATTGCCAATTGGGGCAATGATCAATTGTCTGACTATGCTGTCGGCTTTATCTGCGACCTCGGTTCACCCGGTTTGAAATTCCTGTGCCGGGGTGGCTTTGCTGGCGCCAAGGGCGGGTGTCCACGCGCTGATGAGCGTGACTATCCGCTCGCCAATCGGTTTGATGAAGTCGATACTATTGTGATTTTCGACAATGTGCTGATCCCGTGGGAGAATGTACTGTTTTACCGCCACACCAAGGCAGCGGCTTTTATTCGCGCCACGCTGCATCGCTATTCCGCTTTTGCATTTGTACAACGCACCTTGAAGCAGGCAGACCAGATGATCGGTGCTGCTTTATTCAATGTGCGCCAGACAGGGCTGGACAAGCAACCCGCCGTTCAGGAAAAGCTGGCTGACCTTGCCATATGGCGAGAGGGTATCAATGCCCATTTGACTGCATCCATCGCACTGGCAGAACGCTCACCTGCAGGGCTCATGATGCCGAACCAGTCGCTGTTGATGACAGGGCGTTGCCATGCACTCAACAACCTGAATGCGATGATGCACATTGCGCGTGAACTGTGTGGTGGGCAGATATGCGTCACACCGAACGCAGCAACATTTGATGCGCCGGAAACAAAGCCCTGGATGGAGAAATATTATTCCATCAATGAAAACTGGGTGGCTGAAGACCGCCGTAAACTTTTGGCCTATGCGCGTGACCTTTTGAACTCTGATTATGCGGGCCACCGTTTAACATTCCAGCTGTTTGCCCAGTCGGCACCATTTGCCCAATCGGGTGCTGTCTATCGCAACTTTGACTGGGATGTGCCATTGAACTTCGTTAAGAATGGCGCAGGCCTTTCCGATAAGGTGATGAAAGACATCAAGCCACGCAATGGTGATGGCGCGATACAGCAATGGTTCAATGACAACAAACCCGTCAAGCAAGCTGCCGAGTAAATCTGAGGTGACCACACAGGATCGGTT
>JBAUGO010000456.1:0-4534 GCA_049679775.1 Anderseniella sp. | reverse complement strand
TGATGTATCAGATCGCTCGCTCAAGCCTTGTCCGGAGAGGTGCCAGAGTGGTTGAATGGGGCGGTCTCGAAAACCGTTGAGCGCGCAAGCGTTCCGGGGGTTCGAATCCCCCTCTCTCCGCCAGTTTGCAGCCAGTGAATTTCAAACTGGTGCAGTACCTCAAGTTTTGGAAGTTTATGCGCTTGCTTTGATTGCGACGCTATTTGCCATGATATTGATTTGTGGAGTTCGTGCTTAAGCAAAACACGATCAAGGCTTCGCGACCATAAGATAAAAAACAACGACAATGGCAGGAAATGCCAGTGAACCGAGGAAAATCCACCACAGGTTCATTTTCCAGTAACGCTCGGGCAGATCATTGCCCGATTCCAGCGCACCTTTTGCCATGTCGCGCATTTTGATTTGCATCCATACCACGGGCAACCAGCAGGCACCTGCAAAGATATAGAGTGCCAAACCCCACATCACCCAGCTATCGGAGAGTGAATAGCCTGTAAGCTGTAAAAGCCACAAACCACTGGCAAGCTGGACAATTATTGCAGGTGTTGTGAACACCCAGTCCGCAATTACCACATGGCGCGTAGCAAAACAAATCCCCGCTATCTCCTTACGTCGGTTCGCCATGAACAGATAAAAAGCACTGCCAATTCCTGTGCCAAAGAGTATGGTAGAACTCAGAATATGAATCCATTTAACAAGTAGATACTCCATAGTTCATGGATATAGAAAACAGCAAAAAGTTTACAGAGAAAAATCCGGACAATGTCTGGTTTGCCTATGATGGGGACTGCCCAATTTGTAGTTTGGCTGCTCATGTTTTGCAGATCAAGAAAGCGGTCGGGGATCTGCATATTGTCAATGCCAGGGAAGATAAGGCGCATCCCTTACTCAAAGAGATTCAAGACCGTCGATTAAACCTTGATGACGGCATGGTGCTTAAATATCAAGGGAGCTACTACCACGGTGAAGACGCCCTGCACATGATGGCACTCCTTGGCAGCGGCCAAGGTTGGTTCAACCGCATGAATGCACTTTTATTCAGTTCCAAACCACTTGCACGTTTCTGCTATCCGACCATGCGAGCCACTCGGAATATCCTTTTGAGGTTAAAAGGTGTGCAGAAAATTCGGAACCTGGTGATTGATCCTCAAGAACCCCTCTTCAAGTCTGTATTCGCGGACCAATGGAACGCGCTGCCATCTGTAATGAAACGCCATTATGCGGTGCGCCCCTTTAGCAAGGACATTGTGAAAGTCGAAGGGCATCTGGATATCACCATTTCGCCGTTGATGAGCTTGATGGCAAAATCTACTGGAATGCTGCTGGCTTACTCAGGAAAGAATATTCCGGTAACCGTTGTTTTCGGAAGCGATAGATCCGGAGCGTTTCAGTTTGATCGTACATTTCATTTTCCCGATAAGGGTGATGTTACCTTCAGTTCGCGTATGGAATGGATAAAGGGCAATGTGTTGGTTGAGTTCATGCGTTTTGGTATTGGTTGGAAACTTGCCTATGAATGGGATGGCAGCAAGGTAATCCTTTGGCATAAAGGCTATGTCTGGCGTATTTTGGGTGTGATGATCCCTGTGCCACTGGCTTTGGTAATTGGCAAAGGCCATGCAGAGGAAGTGCCCATTTCTGAAGACACTTTTAGCATGTGGACGCATGCCAGACATCCGCTGTTTGGCAGTACATTCGGCTATGCCGGGGAATTCAGGATTATAGAGGTTTCATGCAACCCGTCTTGATTCTCGGCGGATACGGCAATTTCGGCAAGCGTATTGCCCACGCGCTCACACGTCAGAATATACCCGTCATCATCGCAGGGCGCGATCACGCGAAAGCGCACTCCTTGTTGAATTCTTTGCCGCCAGCACTTGCAGAAATCGCCGTGTTTGACGTCACGAAAAACCTGCCTGAGCAATTGCAGGTTTTGAAACCAGCGGTTGTTATCAATACATGCGGTCCGTTTCAGACCAGCGATTATTCGATTGCCAAAACCTGCATCGCGCACGGTATCCACTATATTGACCTCGCCGACGGGCGTGATTTTGTCACGGAAATCACGACGCTTGATGCTGAGGCAAAAAGCCATGATGTGGCTGTCATTAGTGGTGCAAGCACTGTTCCTGGTCTTTCTTCTGCAGTCATAGAACACTATCTCCCCCAGTTTTCTGAAATTGAGTCTCTCCAGTTTGGCATTGCGCCTGGTCAGAAGGCAGAGCGCGGACTTGCGACCACCCAGGCAATTCTCGGCTATATTGGCAAAAAACTGAAACCCTGTGCCGGCTATCCAGTGCGCTACGGTTGGCAGGACTCATACATACAGGACTATCCGCAAATAGGCAGAAGATGGATGTCCAATTGCGATATTCCCGATCTGGATTTATTGCCGACAAAATACGGCATCAAGCGCATCAAATTCTCGGCAGGGATGGAAAACCCCCTTGTTCATCTTGGGGTATGGGCATTGTCATGGCTGGTGAGGATTGGCCTTCCTCTCAACCTGCCCAACTCTTCATCTGCGCTACTCAAAGCCAGCAACTGGTTTGACTTTATCGGCTCTGGCGATGGTGGCATGCACGTCATACTCAAGGGCAAAGACAAGGCTGGCGCGTCTGCTGAAAAGCAGTGGTTCATCATCGCGCTTGATGGTGATGGACCCTGGATCCCAACCATCCCCGCAATCGTGTTGGCGAAGAAAATCATCAGCGGTCAATTTTCCAGCCGTGGCGCATTTGCCTGTGTTGGGCTTGTCAGCCTGGAGGAATACCTGCAAGAGCTAAAGCATTTGAAGATAACAACCTGGGAGCAATAACGCTCACGCCGAGTGATTGATTGTGGTGGCGACCTTGAGTTGAAATGTTACTCATTCCTGACGAAAACCTTACTTCATAAAACTGTGTCAAAGAGCCTTCACAACGCTGACGCTATGCCAACAAGCATTGTACTTGAGATGAGGCTATGACAAAATTGTTCTCAACTGACTTAAAATCAACGAATTCTGATTGCAGAATACAACTCTAGCGATCATGATACATAACAAGCTGCATTGCGTTTCGGGGGTCAAACATTGCAACAAGCTTCAAAAGCGAAAGCCAAAGCCACATTCAAGCTGCAGCAACTGGCATGGAAGATCGCTGGCGTGTGGCCTAGCGTTGCCAAGCAGCGCTTGTGGCTGTCCGAACCTGTTAAACGCAATAGCAATCCTGACCATTACCTGACGGTTTCTGCAATTGTACGCAATGAAGAACCTTATCTGGTCGAATGGATTGAATTTCATCGCATGCTAGGTGTCAGCCATTTTTTCATTTATGATAATGGCAGCACTGACAACACACTTGATGTTCTCGCCCCCTATGAGTTGCTTGGATTGGTCACCGTTATTCCGTGGTCAAATTTCCTCAGTGGGTGGGAAGGTGTTTCAGGCAAGTCTGGACGCATGCAAAGACTGGCTATGCTGCACAGCCTGAGCAACTTTGGCCACCAGTCGTACTGGATGGCATTTATTGATGTCGATGAGTTCCTGTATCCTGTGGCAGGAAAATCCCTGAATACCTTGCTCGAGAGCTATGATGATCTGGATTCGTTGTCTGTTTACTGGAACATGTTCGGCACTTCCGGTCACACACGTAAACCAACAGGTTTGGTGATAGAAAACTTCACTGAAAGGCTGCGCGCGCCAGACGGTAAAAACAAAAATCTTTCCAGAGTCAAAAGTATTGTAAAGCCATCGGCTGTTGCTGGTGTCTACAACACCCACACCCTCATTATGCGCGATGGGACTCCGTCATCCCGGAATGAGCGTCGCCAGCTCGTCAGTCACTATGATCACAGCTTGTCAACATTCAGCAATGATATAATCCGCATCAATCACTATTACAGTAAATCACTGTCTGAATACCGAGCGCGTCAAAAGGTGCCGGCTAATGGCACACGTCAGGATTTCAGAGGCAATGACAAGCTGCTCGACCTGATCCAGCATGACAGTATTGAGGATGTCACAATTCAGCGTTTTTTGCCTGAGCTTAGAAAAAAAGTGTCAGGAGAACGGGATTATTTGCAAAACACTGTGCGTTTCATGCATCCAAAATCGGAAGCTTAATGTTCTTCTGCTTTTGAAAACGCATCCATCCTGCCCTGAAAGTGAGCAGTCTGACGGGCGCACCACACCCGCAGAACTGCGTGCCCTGAAAGATCAGCAAGTCGATACCCGATCTGGAATACGCCCAATAGGCACATTGACGATAGCCTATCAAGCCAATACCCAAACCCGCTCGTGCCTCGGTGTTCAACGGCCTGCTGCCAACCCTGGCCATGATAATACTGGCGTACATAGTCAAGAGTTTGCCTTGACGTGGCAATACGATGCTGAACAGGATTGTCTGCGACCAGATAACCATGATGGCCAGCGGCAACCATGTCAGCAATAAGCCCGGTTTCTTCCCCACTCAGCACGATACCACTTGGCTGGCGACCAAGAGTTTCATCAAACCTGAAGTTTTTAAGTATGTCGGTTCGAAATGCCATATTG
>JBAUGO010000455.1:0-2692 GCA_049679775.1 Anderseniella sp. | reverse complement strand
GGCTGGCGCAAATTATATCTGGCATTCAGCTGGCTGGAATGAGGCCGGAATGCACTGCTCCATGGCAAAATTCGTCGTCGACGCAGAGCAATGTGAAATGGCCTCTCGGATGGCTTCAGGCATTAACTGGGATGACTTTGATGAAGCATTGGAAGCTGTTCGCGATGTGGGACCGGGAGGTCATTATCTAGGACATCCCCATACTCAAACCAATTTCCAAAAAGCGTTTTTCATGCCGAAACTGTTCAACAATGACTCAATAGAGCAATGGCAGGCAGATGGTTCTCAGGAGATTACTGAACGCGCGCTCAAGGAAGCCAAAGCCATGCTGGATGCTTATGAAGAGCCGAAATTGAAACATGATGTGAATGAAGCCTTGCTGGACTATATCGCTCGGCGTGAGCGGGAAATTCCAGCCGTAGACGCTCTCAACCAGGATCACTAAGTGAAAGTAGACCGACTTCCATTTGATCCGGGTCCTCCCGCTTGGGATAAGATATTGCCTCCTGCGCAGGCTTATCCATCGCTTGAGGAAAAGAAAACTGCTGATTGGCTGATAATCGGAGGCGGGTTTGCAGGATTGAGTGCGGCGCGCCGATTACAGCAATTACACCCCAAAGATAGGGTCATTGTTGTTGAAGCGCGGCGAATTGCAGAAGGCCCCGCCGGGCGTAATTCTGGTTTCATGATTGATCTCCCACACAATCTTGGCTCATCGGACTATGCAGGCGCACTGAACGAAGATCTCATGCAGACTGAAATGAATAGGCATGCCATTAATTTCGCTAAAGAAAGCGCTTTGGAATTTGGATTTACCAAAGAGGCAATTGTTGTCAGCGGCAAGGTGAATGCGGCAGCGTCTGAAAAAGGCATGAAGCACAATCTTGATTACTCAAAACATCTGAAAACTCTGGGGGAGGACTATAAACTCTTGGACGAGAAACAGATGCATTCGATCTGTGGCTCAGTATATTACAGGCAAGGGCTATTCACGCCCGGAACGGCCATGTTGCAGCCCGCAATGTACATCCGTGAGTTGGCTGCTGCATTCGTAAAATCTGGCGGAGTAATTTTCGAAGATTCAGCGGTAACCAAACTCGAAAAACAGACCTCAGATTGGCAGGCATCTACACGCCGTGGCGCTGTTACAGCAGGGAAGGTTATTCTCGCAGTCAATGGCCATGCCGAAAGCTTCGGCCTGTTTAAGCGTCGCTTGATGCACATTTATCTGTTTGCATCAATGACCAGACCATTGGGCGAAACAGAAGTCAGCCAACTAGGCGGCCAACAAAATTGGGCTTTCACGCCAGCTGATCCACTTGGCACCACGGTGCGGAAAATTTCCGGCACTGGCGGAACACGAATTGTGGTCAGAAACCGGTTTACATGGTCTCCTTCAAGAACGGTTGATGAAGCAAAATTGATTTCGATTGCAAAGGTACATGATCGATCTTTTGAGGCGCGCTTTCCGATGTTGGCTGGCATAAAAATGGAGTATCGTTGGGGTGGTTTACTGTGTCTCAGCTTGAACAATGTCTCTGCTTTTGGAGAAGTTGAGGAGAATCTCTTTTCTGCCTGTTGCCAGAATGGTCTGGGAACCGCAAAGGGCACATTGTCTGGCATTCTTGCTGCAGAGCAAGCCAGCAATATCAACTCAGAATTCCTTGATCACATGTTGGCGGCAGCCCAACCGAAAAAACTACCTCCTGAACCCTTTTCTAGTATAGGCGCTAACGCCTATATGCGGTGGGGAGAATACAAAGCTGGTGCTGAGCTTTAGTAATCGTATTTGCAACATTTCAATTTCAAATTGCACAGAGCAAATCTTGTAAACTTGGCTATTCGTGTTCTGGCTGAATATCTGCTCCGGGAAAACTGCTTTGGAAGAATCGAATGACCGGTATGGGCGGTGAGTTCAACAGGTGGTAGCAACACTTTAATCTTTGAGAAGGATTGGAGTTTTCATTAGGAATTCATGGCTGTAGATATAGAATACATCTCATTGTTTCCCGACTGGCAGGTAATCAAATGCCCACTCATTGTAGCTTCCTTCGCCGCGATACCACAGCACCTTATCTCCCGGTCTTTCATTATGGTTCCAGCGGGTCGAGGTGCCAGACTTTTGTGCCTCACGGATCAAGATTCGTCTTTTTTGGCTTGTGACAATGTTGTTGACGAGCTTGCCTTCGTTCCATTTGGCTGCAATCTCGGCATCAAATTCGGCGATTACTTCAGCGTAGTCCAATTCTACAGCCAAATTATTTTTTTCATCAGGATCTAATTCCAGGTTGAAAAGTAGTTTTGGGTCGGTAGAACAGGAAATATACTTGTAGTTACCCCTACGGATCATGAAAATGGGTGCGGTAGTAGCCTCGGCCAAGTATTCCGCATAAACTGTGCGGTCTTTATTTTCGTTATCGAATAACACAGTCAGATCACTACCCTCCAGATCCTCAACGTCGCTCTGCCATTCAGCGCCGGTTGCCAGACCGCAAAATGTTGGCAACAGGTCCACGAGGGAGACTGGTGAATTTACGCGTGTAGATTTAATCCATGGCGCGTAGATGAATAGCGGCACCTTCAAAGCCGGTTCGAAAAAATGCTTTTTGAACCACATACCGCGTTCGCCAAGCATTTCGCCGTGATCTGAGGTAAACACGACAGCCGTATTCTCAGCTGCTCCAGTCGCTTT
>JBAUGO010000454.1:0-3223 GCA_049679775.1 Anderseniella sp. | reverse complement strand
ATCTTGGGCTGACATATGTGGGGGAACCAAAGCAGGGTGAGACGGTTGTGGTCTCTGCGGCATCAGGGGCCGTGGGTCAGGTTGTTGGCCAGATCGCAAAAATTTATGGTTGCCGGACAGTTGGTATTGCAGGTGGCCCTGACAAGTGCGCTGCTCTCAAGTCACAGTTTGGATATGATGAGGCCGTTGATTACAAGCACGGGTGGCTGACAGATGATCTGAAGGCCGCGTGCCCGGACGGTATTGATGTGGACTTTGAAAATGTGGGTGGAGACATACTGGACAGTGTATTGCCGCTGATGAATTTCAAAGGTCGGATTGCCATTTGCGGGCTGATATCCGCCTATAATGCTACGGCACCTGTTCCAGGCCCTTATAATTTCCGCTCCATCCTGGTCAATCGGTTGCGGGTTCAGGGTTTTATCGTATTTGACTTCCTGGACAAATATCCAGAGGCCTACAAGCAGCTTGGCACCTGGTACAAGGAAGGCAAACTGCGCTTCAGGGAAGATGTGCGTGAAGGTGGACTGGATGCATTTCCACAAACCTTGCGGATGCTGTTTCGCAGTGAGAACTTTGGCAAACTGATCCTGAAGGTCTGAGCATCAGGTTCAAAATAGTAAGGTTTGCCTGCAACTCACCAGGTGCCACTAAAAACGCCATAATTAGTGGATGAATGGTGAGCATGAAAACACTTGGCAAATCACTCATTGCATTTGGTCTGGCTTTTGCGCTGTCGCCAACAGTATTTGCGCAGGATGCTCCCATAGGGGCTATCAATTGGCAGGTACAGGACCGTTTCAGATTTTTCTCTGATGAAGCACTGTTTCAGCCACATCAAAAAGCTGCCCGCGAATTTGCCGGTATTGATGCACCTCGTGATGAGTTTGGCCGCAAGAAGATCAGCGGAGAATGGATAGGGCCTGTCCAGTTTGCTGAACGCAAGCTTTCTGGTGATGCCATCCGCGATGGACATGATGGATGGGGTGCGCAAGCCTACACATCCGGCAAGGAGCCCTTTACCTGCTGGGATAGCGGTCTGCGCCGGGTTCGTGATGATTGTCTTGAGATCAAGGGAAGCTCAGGCTCGCGTTTGTTTCCGGCTGAGGTTACCATCCGGGCATCACTCGCCAAGGCTGCGCTTGTCACTTTTGCGGGTAAACAATGCGAATGGTTCATACATACCACAGCTGATGCTGATTGGCGCAGCGTGACTACAGTGGATTGTTCCGGGGCTGCCGAATTGAAGGCTCCGGTCAATTCACAGTTTTCGCTTTTATCCAGGGTACTCGATCCGGCCAGTGCGAACGGTGTTCTGACGCAGATTTCGAGTGTCTATCAGGAGGTGAAGGGTCGCACCATCATCGGACTGGGAGACAGTTACGGATCAGGTGAGGGCAATCCTGATTATCCTGCCAACTACAGCAAGCCTTCCACTCTGGCAGATACCGCACGACCGCAACCGGGCAGCCTGCCACGTTGGCTGGATCCGGCGTGTCATCGTTCGGTTTATTCACACCAGCAACGTATAGCCATGCAGCTTGCCGCTGAGAACACACACACTGTCGTGAGCTATCTGGGCTATGCCTGTTCTGGTGCGGATATTCCCAATGTGATTATGCCGGTTTTTGATGAAGACATGCACGTTGAACCTTTGTCAGGAGCATCGCTTGCAGAACGCGGCGTCAAGCGCCGTGACAGGGATAGCGTATTTGCGCAGGCGCCATGGTCGCAACTAGATCAGGCGGTGCGCGACCTGTGTGCAGATGAAGGTATATCGACGGCCACAGAACCGCCAAAGGGGTGTAGCAAGTGGCGGGCAAGTCCTGACCTTGTGCTGATCAATGTTGGTGGCAATGATGTCGGGTTCTCAAATGTGGTCAAATGGGCGGTTGCCGGCTCTGCGGTGGGGCAGGTGCGATTTCTGACAGGTGGTGAAAAGCCACAAACCATGATGGATCGCGCGCTGGACAAGGCGGACACGCTTGGTTGTAACAACAAGGAAGCAGGCCGCCAGTGCAAATTGTCAGAGCGCTATGCGTCGTTGGCAGTTGCCATAGAAAACAGACTTGGCCTGATGGACAGAAGCCGCGTTATCACGGGGCCTTACCCAGGGCCAATGGGAGATGAAACCGGAATGATCTGTTCGGCCAATGTGGTCAATGCCGGGGCGAACTCGGAGCACTTTATCGAGACATCAGACAAGCGCTTGCAGAGCCTGCACAAAACCTTGTTCGCAGAAAAGCAATTGAACAATGCAATGAAGGCAGCCGTTGCGAAAACCGGATGGACGTGGGTTGATGCGCTGGTCTGGTCTGGTGCTTTTGATCGCCATGGTGTGTGTGCAGCAGGCAACAGACAGTCTGATGCGTTCGAGGCACTGCAGCTCATTGCGGGAGAGTGGCAGCCAGTTAGCCCGTCGGACATGCTGGCCCATGCACCGCGCCAGCGCTGGTTCAGGACGTTCAATGACAGCGTGATGATGCAGTATTATGTCACAAAAATAGAACAGCTTGCGCGCAATCCACGCCAGCCGATCGACTATCATTATCGTGCCGGCGTTTCTGGATATTTTCACCCAACCGCCGAAGGTCAGGCCGTGATGGCGGACATGTTGCTCAAAGCAGCGAGATGCAAGCTATTTGGGGCAGACGGGCGCTGCTGATATCTCTCTACCAGCCCTGCCGTGTCATGAAGGAATTGAACAATGACCAGGTGTGGCTGCTCAAGGCCGGTTGGGCCTGTTGTACAGCGTTGACAAATCCGTTGTAAAAGCCTGCCTGACCTGTGGCCTTGTCCATTTCCGTCTGCCAGAGCGCTTGCCAGTTACGCACGGTCTGCAAATCCCATTCGTGATGAAACTGGCTGGAGTAAGCATGATCTCCAATTGTCATCATCTGGTTGGCGCATTTGTCGGATGATGCCGTTATGGTCGCGGCTTCTGGCGCGCGCGATACTTCTGCCATGTGCCACTGAGTAACGATCTCCTCGCGCCCGTCCTCAAACGACACCGTGCACAGTCCAATTTCCTTCTCGGCTACATAGCCTGCTTCTCCGCCAAGCGCTGTACCCAGTAACTGGTGGCCCAGACACAGACCGATATAAGGTTTTGCGCGCGTTTCCACCCAGTCGCGAATAATCGCCTTTTCCTTCACAAGCCACGGGTGCTCGTCCTCTTCCCAAACTTGTACCGCGCCGCCCAGGGCCAAAATCAGATCGGTGG
>JBAUGO010000453.1:0-4873 GCA_049679775.1 Anderseniella sp. | reverse complement strand
CCGTCAAGCAAAGTTCACTTGAAGTCCCTGCCGTTGTTTCCACCCAGGAGCCCGTAAGCACATCTTCGGTTGTTCCTTCACAAGCCGTTGTGGAGCTTCCAGCATCTGCCCCGCCAGTTGAAATCCCCTCACAGGCGCAAAACCTGACAGAAGGCCAGACTGACCCAATCACTACGGCTTCTGTCAATACAGAACAGACAACCGATCCATTGTTGTCGAATGCCCCTTCAGCACTTGGCCAATCACTTGCTGCCGCCAATGCTCCGGTTGAACAAGCTGAAAACCTGCCAGAAGAAATTGGCACAGCTGAGCTTCGTCAAGCCGCTATGTCAGGTAATGCCAGCGCGCAATTTATCGTGGCCAGCAAATATCTTGAAGGCCGTGTCATTGGCCGCAGTCATGAAAAGGCTGCTCAATGGTATCTACGGGCCGCCAATGCCGGTCTGGCCGCAGCGCAATATCGCATAGGCACCTTGTATGAGCGTGGAAGTGGCGTTCCCCAGGACCGTTTCCAGGCCATGAGCTGGTATGCCAAGGCTGCGACACAAGGCAATGTCAAATCCATGCACAATCTGGCAGTCATGTCGGCTGACACCACATCCGGCAAGGCTGACATGGCACGGGCCGCCAAGTGGTTTGCGGCAGCCGCCGAGCATGGCTTGCCGGACAGTCAATACAATCTGGCAGTGCTGAATGAGCGTGGCATTGGTGTGCAGAAGAATATAAACGAAGCCTACAAATGGTATGCGCTGGCAGCAAAACGTGGTGATCGTGACGCCATCTCTAAAGCCGAAGCGCTCAACAAGAGCGTTGATCAAGCCACTCTTGCCCAGATTGATGCGGTTGTGGCTGCATGGCAGCCAAAAGAACCGGTGCGCGAGGCAAATCTTGTGGCTGTCAGCGATCCGACCTGGGGTGTTAATGGGGATAGCCAACAACAGGCATCCGCCCAGCCGGTCCCTGTTCCGCAGCAGCCAGCCACGCAAGCCCCGGTTGAGACACTCACCGCCAGTGATCAGGTGAAACTCGCTCAAAAGCTTCTGGCACAGAAAGGCTTTGATGCAGGCGAAGCAGATGGTCAGATGGGATCGCGTACTGCCAATGCCATCCGATTGTACCAGCTACGCAGCGGATTGCCGGTTAATGGTTCAGTTTCCAGGCAGCTCCTTGAACACTTGCAGCAAGGTCTGATCTAGATCAGCCATGATATGTCATGGCTCCAACCGGCGCGCAAACCAGTTTGTGCGCCGGAATTCTGTGTTATGGTCAGCCATATGAAACACTTTCATTCCGGCTGTTCAGCATGAACCTGTTTGACGCAATTCAAAGAGTACCGTCGTCTGCCTTGTGGCTGGGGCTGGCGGGCTTGTTGCCGTTCTGGCTGCCCTTGTTGCCTCATACCGGTTTTGAAGGTTTGACTTCACCTGATCAGGCCGTGATTATCCAGATGGCCTATGCTGCCATCATCCTGTCATTCCTCGGCGGCATTCGCTGGGGTGCAGCACTGAAGTTGCCCAGAGGACCTCTGCAATCCACATTGTTCGTGCTCTCGGTGGTCCCGTCACTTGCAGGGTTTGCTGCCTTGATTCTTCCGGTGACTGCTGGTCTGCTTATCCTGATTGGAGGGTTCCTTGTGCAAGGCGTGTGGGACATTCAATCATCCCAGCATAAACAACTTCCACCCTGGTTTGGGGTATTGCGTGCCATACTTACCGCAGGTGCAGTTCTGGCGCTTATTGTAACATCAGTAATCCATCTGGCTCGCTCATAAAACGGAACGCCCTGGCAAGGTGTGAAGTGCATCGCGCCCAACCATGATCACGTTGAAGGCATCACCCGACAGAAATGGCCTGAACGCCTCATGGCGTATGTTCAACCCGCCTGTATATGCACCAAAAGCCGGCAGGATGATGCGTGAGGCAGACACCACAAAGCATTTTGTCCGCAGTCTGCGACCACGCTGCCTGATGATCGAAACAGGGTGCAGGTGACCTGCAATTTCCAGATGCTGGCCTGCCATTGGTTCATGCCTGAGTGTGATGTCGCCAAGTGTCATCTCGTGCGCAAGCACACCTGGTAAATGCCTCGGTAACTCAGGGTCGTGATTGCCGGACAACCAGACAAATTGGGCCTTCGTGGCAATATCAATGAGGTCTGACCGGTCCTGTTGCGCCATGCGCTCAAAGCCTGCCACATCATGAAAACTGTCCCCAAGCAGGATCACCCGTTCCGGTTTCCAGTGTTCGATTGCCTGTGCCAGCGCCATCAGACTGGCACGGGTATCATATGGCGGCAGCAACTCGCCCTTGTGAGCACGCGATGAGCCCTTTTCCAGGTGCAGGTCCGCCACCAGTAGTGCTGCATGCTCTGGCAGGAAAAGCGCCCCCGACAGGCATGGCTGAATGTCAGTCCCGGCGAACCTCATTGCAGATGAATTCTTATTGCCGCACGGCGTCGCCACTGATTTCAGCCTCCATGTTTGCGGCGGCTTCTGCAAGAAGTGCGTCCTGAGCTTCGCCATAAACCGGTTCTTGTCCAATCTCAAGCATCACGGGCACTGCCAATGGTGACACCTGCTGCAATGGCTTGTGCAGAATGTTACCCTTGATGCGTGCAAGCATGGCCGCCAATCGCGCTGCGTCGATCAGCCCGGAAGATGCATCATCCCAGGCTGCCTTGAGCAACCAGTGATCAGGCTGGTGCGAGCGTAAAACATCGTAGATCAGATCGGCGGATACTGTCATTTGCCTGCCTGTCTTTTCCTGGCCGGGCAAACGTTTCTCGATAAGACCTGAAATGATGGCGCAGTGGCGGAATGTACGTTTCATCAGCATGGATTCTGCCAGCCACGCATCCAGATCATCACCCAGCATGTCTTCGTCAAAAAGCTGTGCCAGTGACAGCTTTCCCTCAGCAATTGCCTGCGACATATCCCGCAAACACCACACCGATAAAGCATAATCATTGGCAACAAATCCCATCGGCTTCATTCCCCCCCGTTCCAGCCTGCGCGTCAGCAGCATACCAAGCGTCTGATGTGCAAGCCTGCCGTCAAACGGGTAACACACCAGGTAGTGTTTATCGGCACGCGGGAAAGTTTCAACCAGCATCTCATGTGTCTTTGGCAGTACTGACTTCCATTGCTGAAGCCTCAACCAGTCACGCACCTGATCCGGCAGGTGTCCCCAGCTTGACGGATCAGACAGGATAGTGCGTACGCGGCTTGCCAGATAGGTGGACAGTGGAAACTTGCCGCCCTGATAGGATGGGATCATGGGTTCTGGAGCACTTGATCGCGACACAAGTGCATTGAGTTCTTCCACTGCCTCAAGTCGCAAAACCTGACCGGCAAAGGCAAATGTATCACCAATGCGTAATTGCTCTACAAACCATTCTTCCACCTCACCCAATATCTTGCCACCCCATTTGTTAAGTGGTCTACCATCGAGGCGCTTGCGCTTGCCGGCAAGCTTAACCTTCAGCATTTCAGCTTCCACTATTGTACCGGCATTCATGCGGTAAGCCTGTGCCAACCGGGGATGAGACAGTCGCATACGTCCATCCGGCATTAGTTTCAACCTGGCAAAGCGCTCATAGCTCTTGAGGGCATATCCACCGGTTGAGACAAAATCCAGGGCAGCATCAAAATCAGCTCGCGTCAGGTTTCGATATGGCCATGCACTGATCACTTCTCGATAAAGCTCATCAGGATGAAATGGTGCTGCCACGGCAGAACCCATAATGTGTTGTGCCAGGACGTCACGTTTCAACTCCGCAGGACCTTCACCATCTTGCGCTCCTTCAAACACAGCCGCACGCGCTGCTTCGCATTCAAGAACCTCAAACCGGTTGGCAGGCACCAGAAGGGCACGTGATGGTTCATCATATCGGTGGTTGGCGCGGCCTATGCGCTGCAGGATACGACTTGATCCCTTTGGTGCACCAACATTGATGACCAGGTCGACCTCTCCCCAGTCAATGCCGAGATCCAGGGTGGAGGTGCAGACTACAGCACGCAACCTGCCTGCGGCCATGGCTGCTTCCACCTTGCGGCGCTGCCCAACCTCCAATGATCCGTGATGAAGAGCAATTGCCAATGATTCTTCGTTGATGATCCATAATTGATGGAATATGCGTTCAGCCTGGGATCGGGTATTGACGAAAACCAATGCCATCGCGGCGTTCTTGATAGCATCATATATATCACCCATGGCCCAGTCCGCCGTGTGACCTGACCACGGCATGCGCGTTTCATCATCCTGCCCGTTTCCTGCAACCTGCATGATCTGAATGTTCGGCTCTGCACCTCCTGGTGCAAGTACAAATGCTGATAGCGCTTCGGCCTCATCATCGACTTGCGGCACCAGCCATGCTCGCAAGTTATCAGGTTCTGACACCGTCGCCGACAGGCCAATTCGTCTTAACCCGGGCGCCAGACGTTCAAGCCTGGCAAGTGCCAACGCCAATAGACAACCGCGCTTGCTCGGTACAAGTGAATGCAGTTCATCCAGAATAATCACTTTCAGGTTTTTGAAATAATGCTCGGCACCTTCCTGGGCTATCAGCAATGACACCTGCTCTGGTGTGGTGATGAGTATGTCTGGCGGATTGGTCTTTTGACGCTGTCGCTTGTGGGCAGGAGTGTCGCCCGTGCGCGCTTCAATGCGCACATCCAGACCCATTTCCGAAACCGGTGCTTCCAGATTTCGCGCGATATCCACTGCCAGCGCTTTCAAAGGCGAGACATAAAGCGTGTGCAAGCCTTTGCCGGCTGCACCATCTGACAATTCCACCAGTGATGGCAAAAACCCTGCCAGTGTCTTGCCTCCACCTGTTGGCGCAATCAACAAGGCTGAACTGCCTGCCGATACGC
>JBAUGO010000452.1:0-3041 GCA_049679775.1 Anderseniella sp. | reverse complement strand
ACATCACTGACAGGTCAAAAACGGCAGCATACATCTGTCGCAATCAGACATGCTCATTGCCTGTAACAGATCCGAAACAATTGCGAAACTCAGGCATTCATTGAATCAAAGAAATCATCATTTGATTTTGTCTGACGCAATTTATCCAGAAGGAACTCAACAGCATCAACAGTTCCCATAGGATTGAGAATGCGGCGCAAGACATATGTTTTCTTGAGTTTGACAGGCTCAACCAGAAGCTCTTCCTTACGAGTTCCTGATTTCAGAATATCCATGGCCGGGAACACGCGCTTGTCAGCAACCTTACGATCAAGCACCACTTCAGAGTTACCTGTACCCTTGAACTCTTCAAAAATGACTTCATCCATTCGGCTACCAGTATCAATCAAGGCAGTGGCAATAATCGTGAGCGAACCGCCTTCCTCGATATTGCGAGCCGCGCCAAAGAACCGCTTCGGACGCTGCAACGCATTGGCATCAACACCGCCGGTGAGAACCTTGCCTGATGATGGCACAACAGTGTTGTAGGCACGACCAAGGCGCGTGATGGAATCAAGCAATATGACCACATCGCGGCCATGCTCAACCAGACGCTTGGCTTTTTCAATCACCATCTCAGCTACTTGAACGTGACGGCTTGCTGGTTCATCAAATGTTGAACTGACGACTTCACCTTTAACAGACCGGCGCATGTCAGTAACTTCTTCAGGCCGCTCATCAATAAGAAGAACGATCAGATAACATTCTGGATGATTGGTCGCTACTGATTGAGCAATGTTCTGCAACAGAACCGTCTTGCCCGTACGAGGAGGGGCAACAATAAGAGCACGCTGACCTTTACCAAGTGGCGCAACCAGATCAATCACCCTGCTGGAATAATCTTTCTTCGTTGGATCATTCACTTCCATATTAAGCCGCTCATCAGGATAAAGCGGTGTCAAATTGTCAAAATGAATTTTGTGACGAACTTTTTCCGGATCTTCAAAGTTAATCGTATTGACCTTGAGCAAGGCAAAATATCGCTCGCCTTCCTTTGGGCTGCGAATATCACCTTCAACAGTATCACCCGTTTTGAGAGCAAACTTTCTGATCTGGCTGGGGCTTACATAAATATCATCAGGACCAGCAAGATAGTTTGCATCTGGTGAACGAAGGAAGCCAAAGCCGTCTGGCATGACCTCAACAACACCTTCACCGATAATGTTCACATCGCGTGCAGCGAGAGATTTGAGAATAGCAAACATCAGTTCCTGCTTGCGCAGGACACTAGCGTTTTCAACCTCCAGCTCTTCTGCAGCACTTAACAGCTCTGCTGGAGATTTTAATTTGAGGTCGAATAGTTTGATCTGTTCGAGATCATCGAGGTTGGTCATGTTGAAAGACCCATATGTGATGCTAAGGAAACGGATAGGCTGGTATTCATGATCAGCAAATCCAATAGGGGAGACGGTACATACTTTGAGACAAGCGATGTCCGGTAATCTTCTATAGCACCTTCTCGCTGATCCGGAAATATAAAAAAACACAGGAAAAAAGAACATCACCAGGGTTTAACAATCACCATGATCACAATCACAATCATCAAGACAGTAGGGACTTCATTTGCGATACGGAATGTTTTGGCAGACTTCATCGAACTATCAGCGGCAAAAAGCTTCACCTGACCAGCAAGCCAGAAATGCATAAATGTCATTGCAATGATGCAAATCAATTTGACCAGGAACCAAACTTGTAAATCACTCCACAGGTTTAAATTTACAGCAAGCCAGATTCCAAATATCCAGCTGACTATCATTGCCGGCGTCATGATTGCCTTCAGCAATCTACGCTCCATTATTTTCAAGGTCTCAGACAGTTCACCGTTGGCGCTTGCACCAGCATGATATACCATCAAGCGTGGCAGATAGAGCAGTCCAGCCATCCAGGAGATAACAGCCAGTACATGAATAACCTTGATCCATTCATGCGTCATCAAGCATTTCCTGTATCAAAGGCTCTTATGAATGTAACAAGATCATTAATATGTTCGGGTGGTGTTTCTTTTCGGATGCCATGTCCAAGATTGAAAATATGACGATCCATAGGCAGCTCAGACAAGATATGTCTGGTCGCATTAAGCATTCCTTGTCCACCACCAACCAGCGACAACGGATCAAGGTTGCCTTGAACAACACATTTAGGAACAAGATTTTGACAAGCCCAGCGCGGTGTTACTGGCCATTCAATACTCACAGCATCAACATCGCAGGCAGTAACAAAATCATTTTGCGATACACCAATACCACGCGCAAAACCGATAACCGGAACATCAGGGTGTCTCAGTTTTAACTCGCGGCGCATTCTCGCTATCGGTTCAAAACAATACTTTTGCAGAAGATCACCACTGAGATCACCCGACCATGTATCGAATATTTGCAATACTTCCGCACCCGCATTTACCTGTGCAGATAGATACTCGATTGACGAAACAACCAGCATGTCTATGAGATCATTCAGCCAGGCTTCATTTGCAAAAGCAGCCAGTCTGGAATTCGCACGTTCAGATGATGTACCGCCTTCAATCATGTAAGTCGCGACAGTCCACGGGGCACCACAAAAACCAATTAGTGTCTTGTCGTCATCAAGACGAGCACGGATCATCGAGACACTGTCATAAACAGGTGCCAGCGTTTTATTCAAGAAAACCATCTCAGCGGTAAGACTGGCAACATCAGCTGCAGATCTAATACGCCTTAAAACAGGACCTTCGTTTTCCCTGAAATCAAGATCACATCCCATAGCTTGTGGAATGAGCAATATGTCAGCAAACAAAATTGCAGCGTCAAGATCATAACGTCGCAATGGCTGTAAAGTCACTTCGCAGGCAAGTTCTGGTGTGTAACACAAATCCAAAAAGCCACCAGCTTTAGCGCGGACTTCACGGTACTCAGGCAAATACCTGCCTGCCTGTCTCATAAGCCATATAGGCCTGCGTCCTGGATTGTGACCAGTTAGAATGTCCAGCATAGGTTTTTTCAAAACATTCTATCCTTTTTCCCAAT
>JBAUGO010000451.1:0-2833 GCA_049679775.1 Anderseniella sp. | reverse complement strand
ATTTAAGATTAGCTAATTTAAATATCATCGTGTATATAGTTATTAAATTAAATATTTCAATATGTTTGGTATTGGCTATTTAAAATAGGAGCAACAAGTATAAATAGCGGAGTAATAATGTACCACTGAGGCGCACATATTTTCGTGGTTATCGCGGAATAAAAGTGTACCAGTCTGATGCCTGTAAGCTGATGCGTTTAGCATCAAGTGAAAGGCGAAAAGGATGTATTCAGTGGAACTATACGTAAAAATTCGACGTGCGGTGATGGTAGAAGGTAGAAGTGAGCGCGAAGTTGCGCGTTATTTTGGTATACACCGCAAGACTGTCAAGAAGATGTGTCAATATGCAGCACCTCCAGGCTACCGACGCAAGCGCGAACCCGTTTCTCGCAAACTTGCTGCCTTCACTGGCATCATCGATGCCATTCTGGAAGCCGACAAGCAGGTTCATGCCAAGCAACGCCATACTGCGGTGCGTATACTGGAACGGTTACGCGACGAACATGGCTTTACCGGTTGCTATACCATCGTACGCAATTATGTCTACAAAGCTGCGATTCGGCAGAAGGAAATGTTCATGCCGTTGGCGCACCTGCCTGGTCATGCCCAAGTTGATTTTGGTGAAGCCGATGGCTATATTGGTGGCAAGCTTAAGCGATTTCATTATTTCTGTCTTGACTTGCCACACTCGGATGGTTGCTTTGTCAAAGCCTACCCGACCGAAGATACCGAATCCTTTCTGGATGGGCATGTTGCTGCATTTGCGTTTCTAGATGGTGTGCCACAATCGATCTTGTACGACAACACCAAGATTGCTGTGGCCAAGATACTGGGTGATGGCAAGCGCGAACGTACCAAGGCGTTCAGCGAGTTGCAAAGCCATTATCTGTTCGAAGATAAATTTGGCCGGCCTGCCAAAGGCAACGATAAGGGCAATGTTGAAGGCATGGTCGGCTACAGCCGCCGACACTTTATGGTGCCGTTACCTATTGCTAACGATTTTGATACTTTGAATGCCAAGTTGCTGGACGGCTGCATCAAGCGCCAACAAGCTAAGCTACGGGGACAAACTGAAACCATCGCTGAGCGTATGAAGCGTGATACTGCTGCATTCATGGCATTGCCTGCGGTTGCTTTTGATGCCTGCCACAAGATTTCCACCCGTGTATCTTCACTATCGCTGGTACGTTATCGGACCAACGACTACTCGGTACCCACTCAATACGGTCACCGGGAGGTACTGGTCAAAGGCTATGTGGATCACATCGACATTTGCTCAGGCGCAGACATCATTGCACGGCATGTGCGCGGCTACGGTCGGGAAGAGTTTATTTACAACCCATTACACTACCTGGCATTGCTGGAACAGAAACCGCGTGCACTCGATCAGGCAGCACCCTTGCAAGATTGGGTGTTGCCCGAAACATTCGACCGCCTGCGTCGACTGCTGGAAGTACGCATGGAACGCCGTGGCCGCAAAGAATATATTCAGATCTTGCGGCTATTGGAAAACTTTAGCATGGCGCAAGTTGAGCAAGCGATCAAACAAGCCATGGGTTTGGGCGCAGTGGGTTTTGACGCAATCAAGCATTTGATTCTGTGCGCGACCGAGCAACGCCCCGCCAAGCTCGACTTGATGCTTTATCCGTATCTACCCAATGCCAGCGTGGACTCCACCGAACCACGGTCGTACTTAAGCTTGCTGCAAATACCCAAGGCCAATCAGCAACCTGCATTCGGAGGTTCGCTATGACTGACACTCCCACTGAAATGGCGAGTATCCAAGGTGCCTGCAATCCCACCACAGTTGCTCCGCAGGTTTTACTGGTCAATCACTTTAAGACATTAAGGTTGCCGACCTTTGCACGTGAATATGAGAAAGTGGGAATCGAATGCGCGAGTGAGGGAGTTGATTACGCCCGTTATTTATTACGGCTATGCGAACTGGAGTGCATTGATCGTGAGCGACGTAATACCGAACGGCGCATCCGACTGGCGAAATTCCCGGTGACCAAAAGCCTGGATAGCTTCGACTTTACCGCGATTCCTGAGTTGAACAAATCGCTGGTATTGGAGTTGATGCGTTGTGAATGGATCGACAAACGCGAAAACGTCATTGCGTTGGGACCCTCAGGCGTCGGCAAGACCCACACGGCATTGGCCTTAGGCTTGGCTGCTTGCCAGAAAGGGATGAGTGTTGCCTTTATGACAGCTGCAGCCTTAGTGCATGAATTGATGGAAGCATGCGATGAAAAACGGTTACGCGTGTTGCAAAAGAAGTTGGTCAATGTCAAATTGTTGATCATCGACGAGCTAGGTTATGTGCCATTTACTGCGGTTGGCGCAGAGCTCTTGTTCGAGGTGTTTAGCCGGCGCTACGAGCATGGGGCCACCCTGGTAACTTCAAATCTGCCGTTTGATGAATGGACAAGTGTCCTGGGATCGGATCGATTGACCGGTGCGCTGCTGGATCGATTGACCCATCATGTTCATATTCTGGAAATGAATGGAGAATCGTACCGTTTAGCCACAAGCAGGAAACGGCAAAAACAAACGGTTCAATCCAAGCTCACAGAAAAGGAGGATGCCAAACCAATATAAATGATGTTGGGGGGTACACTGCGCTTCGCCTGAAATCCCAAAAAATAAAAAAATCAGAAGCGCAAAACCAGAGGCTAAATCCCTCTTTTTTATTAATTTAACTGGTACACTTTTAGTGCGCCATTTGGTACATTTTCATTCCGCTATTGACAACTATCGTCATTACGATGCTTTCAGCCCTGACGATATCAGGCTGTACGATGCTAGGGCCTGATTATCAGGAACCCAGTGC
>JBAUGO010000450.1:0-2646 GCA_049679775.1 Anderseniella sp. | reverse complement strand
AACAGGTCATTTGTCATGTGAAGCGCCATGCAGGTTGACCTTTCCAGTTTTGGCGTTGTGCGGTTTTGGTCCAGCACCAAACCATGCAATGTCCCTGGTTGCCGCCTCACCCAGTGAGATTCCAGTGGAAATGGCTGGTTTGAGAATGTCCCAAGACATCGGTGTCATCAATAGAAATGGCATCGGATCACGAGCTGACCAGACAACATCTCTGGCTGAGAACAGGTGTTTCATTCTTGTCAGAAATTCGCGTGGACGCAGTATGTGCCGATAGGCTTCGGTTAACGTTGTGTAGGATTGCTGAAAGGACTGTGTTTCCTTGAACCTGACGGGCTGATGTGAAGCTGGCTGCAATATTGTTCGAGCCAGATCCAAACTGTTAAGAAAGTGCACCCCACTGGTGACGCGTGGATTGCATTCAATGGCCCATGCGCGGCCTTCATCGCTCACGATGAAATCAAAAGAGATGAAACCGGAATATTCGGAGCGGGCAATGAACTTGCTGATCCAATCATTGACTGGCTTGAGTTTTTCTATGCGTGTGAAGCACACAGCGACAGTCCCGGAAAACACCATACCCTCGTAAAGCACTGTTACAACCTCGCGTCCCTCACGAGCGATAGAGAACGAACTGACATGGCGACCCGGCACAAATGCCTGAACGACACAGGCAGGATCGGTCGGCGAGAAGTCAGGGATGGTTCCTTTATGGCGAAATTCGACGCCGATACCAGAACATGAATGCACCGGCTTGATGATGTAGTCATAAACTTGTGATAGCGCGATTGCTGCGGGATCACTTGCAGAAAACGTCTCAGGCACATCAAGTTCATAACTGCTGGCGATATGGGCAAAGCTCAATTTGTCATGTAATTCAAGCAGCTGCATCTGGTCGGGTGAAAAAATGCTCACATGCGCGGGCAATACTGGCTTCAGACGTGCTGTATGTAGCGCCTCTTCGGACACAGGCACTACAATATCAATGCGTTCTTCGACAATGATGCGCATCAGGTCATCAAGATATTGCTGGGTATTGGTGTTGGGTGCTGCAATCTGGATTGACCGGTCAACTGCCGTTGACGGCTTGCAAACATGCCAGCCAAATGGTTCAGCAACAATAACCCGGCAGCCTGCACTTTTCAGGGCACGCGCCAGTTCGAGGGCCTTGGGAAGCCGACCTAGTGTGAGGAGGACTGTCTTGCTCATGGGTTCCGCTTCAACTACTACTTGTTACTTTTTACTTTACGGTGTCTAATGTCAATATTAGTTGACATACAAATGGAAACCAAATGGCGCCTCGAATTGCACTGAACAGCACGGATCCCGGTCATACGACATGGGCAGACGGAGCTGCGTGCAGGGCATCCATCAGAACCGGCTCAAGATCATTTCATCTGGCGTCAATGCTTCTGCCGGCGAACGTACGTTGGCCTGCGCATGCCATGTACGCATTCTGCAGGTTTGCTGACGATGCAGTGGATGAAGCTAATTATCCGGCGGCTGCACTGTCTGATCTAAAGCGGAGACTTGATCTGATTTACCAGGGTGAGCCGTTAGCGGCATCGGCTGACCGAGCTTTTGCAGACATCGTTGAGCGTTTTCAGATTCCAAGATCCGTGCCTGATGCACTGATGCAGGGTTTCCAATGGGATGCAGAAGGAAGGCAGTACCAAAGCATTTCGGATGTGGTGTCTTATTCGGTCCGGGTTGCGTCAACCGTGGGTGTCATGATGACCTTGGTCATGGGCGTTAGGGACAGGCAAGTCCTTGCCCGTGCATGCGATCTTGGCATTGCCATGCAACTGACGAACATTGCGCGAGATGTAGGTGAGGATGCACGCGAAGGCAGGCTTTACCTTCCGCGTGACTGGCTGTCGGAAGCAGGCATTGATGCCGATGCATGGTTGCGTGCGCCGATATACAATCAAGCAATAAAACACGTTACTGGACGGTTGTTGCAAACCGCAGATATTTATTATCGGCGCTGCCGATCCGGTATTGTGAGATTACCGGCCCGATGCCGACCGGCCATCAACGCAGCGCGTCTGATCTATGCGGAAATTGGACGAGAACTGGAGCGCCTGGATCTAAATTCGGTTGATCATCGCGCAGTAACGTCAACACAACGCAAGCTGACATTATTGTCCCGTGCGATAATTGATTCCGCACTGTTGAATGATGCGAACTCCCCGGAAGAAGCAACTGAAGCCTGTTTCCTGCTGGATGCCGTTGACGATTTGCCTTCGCGCGATCCAGTTATCATTGAGTCGAAACCACTTTGGCATTTCTCCGGTTCCGGAGAACGATTGATTGACATCGTATCACGCGTACATGAGCGCCAGAAGATCCGGCAAGCCGATTGAACGCGTACACTCTCTGAAAACAGTCTGCGTTTGTGTCGAGCTAGTCAGTTGTTCTGTAGCAACTTATAATGAAAGCTGTGGCTAATGGATGGAGCCTTGATAACGTTCGTCGTGCTTAATGTACTGGCGGCCTCTTCTGGGGCGATTTTTCAGCCTGGTGACTGGTATGACAGCCTGGCAAAACCATGGTGGCGCCCACCTGCCTGGCTATTTGGGCCGGCGTGGACCGTTCTTTACATCATGATTGCGGTTTCGGGCTGGAAGGCATGGCATGCTGCTGGGC
>JBAUGO010000449.1:0-1771 GCA_049679775.1 Anderseniella sp. | reverse complement strand
GCAAGAGACTTGCCTGCGACAATCCGCGCATACCGTCACCGATACCGTCAGAAAGCTATGATGTTGATAAATAATGCTTTATTTTCAATTGGTTGCGGCATTCACTCTTAAGACTGCATGATCAATTTGGCTCCGAATTCCCGCCTGTGGAAAAGACAATCACACCTACTTGGCGACCTCCAATACATCACTCAAACTGCGGTTTCGATCTCTGGTCTTTTTGGCTTTTTTCGGCCCGAAACGGCCGCTTGAGGCTCTTGAGCCGACGACCGAATGCAGTCATTTTTCAATTTCACTTCTGTCCATGAAGAAGAATAACTAGATATCGATTTGCGGCTTCTTGAAAGCGTCCAGTGCGCTTTTCAGTTCTGGTGCGGTTGCCGCATATTGTTCGACATCAATGCCTTGACGCGCTGCATCTGCGGCTTGCTTGAGTGCTATTACGCCAGCTTCAATACCCGAGGGATGGCTCATGATCCCTCCACCCGCGCAATAAATGAAGTCATCATTGCCCAGAAGCCTTCTTGCGGGGTCGACTTGCCATATTGTCTGCCCGGATGAGTATACCGGCATGGCGAGATGCGCTGGGCCATCACCCTCACATGATGGCAGCTGTACTGATCTTGCCGATTGTGCAACCACTTCATCGCTTTCGGTGAACTTGCTTGCAAGCCCGTTCACGTGGAGGTGGTCCGCGCCGGCCAGTCGCCACAGTTTTTGAAATACGGTGAAGCTCACGCCAATATCGGGAGAGCGTGAAAAAAGCCCCCACCCGGCGCGGTGTCCGTGAATAATCATTGGACTGCGGTCGCGAACAGCGCGCAAGCCCGTAAGCCCGATTGAGTTCACGCAAACCATGGCACAAATGGCATCGTGCTTCTGCAGCAAATCCAGGTTTCGCCACATCTGGTCAATCTCGTCAGTGATATTAAACGCAAACATCACACGTTTGCCGGTTTTTTCCGCGTACTTGTTTATCACCCTGGAAACAAGTTTCAGACGTTCTTCGAACGGGCAGTGCGGGCCATTGGCCTGCAGTTCGTCATCCTTGATAAAATCGATTCCCGCATCAATCAATGTTTGTACGAGGTCGGCTGTCTCACCAGGGCTCAAACCTACACTGGGTTTGATGATGGTACCAATGAGTGGTCCCTTATGCCCGCCCATCAGTTCGCGTGTTCCATCAGCCCCGAATTGTGGCCCTGGATGAGCTAATGCAAACTCTTTGGGCAAGCCAATGTCAGTCAGCCTGATTGCGGACAGCTCGGCCAGTTCGAAGAGGTTTCCAGCCACCGTCGAGAACAGGTTTGGCAATGACACGCCAAAATTGTCCAGAGACCAACTGATCGTGACCGTACCGCGCTCGTATGATGTTCCGGTTTTGCGGCTTGGAAGCGATGGCTTGCTTGAAGTGCCGGTAACGGTCAGGGCTTCTATCCGTGCAGCAGATCGATCACGAAGTTCGTCTGTTTCCGCAGCAAGGCGAACAAATGTCCCTGTCGATTGCTCTCCCGCAAGCACGGCTGCGGCGTGCGCAACGCCAGTTGGGCTTTCGATGTCGTAAGTTGCTGTGATCCGGTTCATCTTTGTCCTCCTCCGCTTCGGACCCAGCCGAAATAGTCATGACTGCCCATCTGTCCGCCTTTCAATGCGAGCTCAAGCCCATCCCTCGCCCCGTCTGAATGCGCTCTGAATATTGCCGCGCCGGGAATGGTTGGCGCCAATGCTGTCAGCGCAAAAATTCCAAGTTGTCGCGTCGCATGGCCGGAAG
>JBAUGO010000448.1:0-2155 GCA_049679775.1 Anderseniella sp. | reverse complement strand
GAAAATGCGCGAATGGCTTCTGCAGACTGGTTGATGTCGGCGTAAAGGTCTAGCTCGCCACCTTGTCGCCAGGTATGGCGTGCCAGCACATCCGCCTTGGTTAGTTTCAGGTGATCGCTCAGCATTTCACCGGCATCTGCAAACAATTTCTCGAATATCCACCGCATTGTGAAGACGGTGGGCCCGGCATCAATACTGGCTGTTCCTGTCTGTACTTGGCGCATCTTGCCACCGGGTGTTGCTGCACGCTCAACGACGATGACATCACAGCCAGACCGCGAAAGATCCAGTGCTGCACTCAAACCGCCGACACCGGCACCAATGACAATGATTTTCCTTGCAACCATTATTCGGCGGCCACCGGCCTGCGTTGCCGGGTCTGCGTTTTACGAGATACTGCGCGCTGATGATACAAGATCAGCGACAAGCCTGTCACAAGTGGGATGGCCCATAGCACCGGGGTCAATGCCAGTTCAGGCATGAGGCGGACAGCGCCAAATGCAAAAAACGCAGTATAGACTGAAATACCAGCCCCGACATGGGCCTTGATGTGTTCCTTAAGCCAGTATACCGGACCGGGGTGCGGATGAAAAATGAACCATAGATTGGTGGCAACGGTAGCAAATCCTATTAGCGACATACCCATCACCAAGGGCTGCTCCAGCTTGATGCCTTGCCAGATACAGTTGGCGGCAGTTGCGGTCAGCAAGACCTGAAGGAACAGGTTGATCCGGCCTTTGTTGAGGTGGTGATGCAGGCGTTTGTTGGTTACACACATCCAGCCATACCAGGCCAGATTCACAGTCAGGATGGCGAGGTATAGCATCATCCAGCCAAAAACAACGCGGACGTTCTCAGGGTTTGAAAACACGTCATGATCAGCCAGGTGCGGATGGGTTTGCATCGGATAGACCAACGTCATAGTCGCCATACCCATAGCGACTGTACCGGTAATGACCATCATGGCGGTAAAGCTGCGGCCCCAGTATTTGTGGCGTTGATTGCCTTTTTTCGCCAACACTGGAACCCAGAAAGTGATTAGTCCGATTGCGCCGGTGGCAATATGTACGGTTACAAGTGCGTGGAATATGTTGAGGCTCGACATGCTCATGCTTTCACCTGATACTTCGGGTGCAAGTCAACACCCCGCCTGATTGTCCCATGTCTAAAATTGACGTTTATATTCCGCCAAAACCCTACTCGCTGTGGTCCGTCGCCGCTCTTGCGCGTACGGTATGGCGCGGTGATGGCGACCTTTTGAGCCTGCTGCCGGCGGCGGCTTATAAAATGAAAGTCGGCCATCTTGGCATATCTCGGCGTTCGACCATGCTGTTCAATGATCCAGCGCTGATTCGAGAAATTCTGATGGATGAGGGGGAGGTTTTCCCCAAGAGCGATCTTATGGTCGGGGCGCTCGAACCATTGATCGGTCAGTCGATATTCGTGACTGACGGAGAGAAGTGGCGACGCCAGCGAGCCATGATTGATCCTGCTTTTTCGATGATGCGGATCAATCTGGCATTTATGTCGATGCAGGAAGCTGTCGATGATTACGAGGTCCGCCTTGACGGTTTGGCTGATACTGGAGATGCCTTCTCGCTCGACCTTGCGATGAGCCACCTGACGGCGGACATTATTTGCCGAACGGTGTTTTCCACTTCCCTCCAAAGCGAAATTGCTCATGATGTGTTTGAGGATTTCACCATTTTTGAACGCTCTGTAGCGCAGGTGAAAATATGGAGTCTGATCACCAAACCTGCCTGGTCCAGGGTTCATCAGCCGCCAGAAGTAATCTCCGCTTGCACCCGCATCCGTCACCATCTGGGTCAACTTGTGGACACGCATCTCGGTGAGAGGCGAGGTAAATATAATGATATCGCCAGCGCAGTTATCGCAGCACGTGATAGCGAAACGGGAGAGCCGTTCACCCGTGACGAACTCATCGACCAGCTTGGTGTGTTTTTTCTGGCTGGCCATGAAACCACCGCCAGTGTGTTGACGTGGGTGTTTTTCATCCTGTCGCAACAACCTGAAGTCCTGCGGCGAATTCGAGAAGAAGTCGAAGAGGTTACAGGCGGCGGGGAAGTCAGTTTCGAACACACAAAAAAACTGATTTTCACCCGATGTGTGTTCCGCGAAACGCTGCGGTTGTACC
>JBAUGO010000447.1:0-2378 GCA_049679775.1 Anderseniella sp. | reverse complement strand
GGATGGCCAGCAGTCATGAATGATGGCGCCCCCATATCGCGGAATGATGTTGATTTCGTCAATGGCGGCTTTACCCCGATTTCGGTGCAAAAACTTGAGTGTAACGTCCCCTGAAGAATAGACGTGGATCCAGTGGTTTTTCGTATCAACCCGGAAGGATGTTTCGTCTACGTTGATCGCTGGTGCGTTGAGCATCCACTCTGTAGCTTGATGCTCCCAAGTTGCCAGCGCCTGGTAAAGACGAAGCACAAACTTGAGCAAGCTGGCCTCAGCAATCACCACACCGATCATCGATTTCACCAGTTTTTGCACCCGGTTCAATGCAACCACCTGGCCGACCAGCAAGTTAATCACAAATGCCTTTACGCCATCGCCATATTGCAAGGGGCCGTGTCTATCTGAGGGAAACAAACCTTTTACTGTGGCATGGCAGGCCGAACAGCGTTTGATCTCAGCATCAATATGATCAACAACTTTCTCGAATACAATGTCGATTTTGGTGCGCCTTTCATGATCAATACAAGGAACATCGCTCAGGTCCTGTGCACAGACATCGCAGGTGAGGACTTGAGCAATCGTAACGGTTTCTTTAACGCGGGTATTCTTGGCCTGGTCTTTGTTCTCACTTTTGCCCTTGCCGTTACTCCCGGAATGACTTAACGCTGATTCATCCTTTTCTGTCTGCGAGGAAGGTATACTGGAGTTCTTGCCATTTTTCTTGGAGCTGCGCTCAAGAAAAATGGCCAAGATCAATTCAATAATCATGAACAGGCTATTCATGATCACCTGGATTTCAGAAGATACTTTTCCTTCAGAGCCAAGACGATCAAAGTCTGCTTTTAAACGATTAACTTCATACATGGACGACCACGTTTTGCCAAGCTTTCAGTCGATGATTTTAAGAAGGTAAAGATTGCAGCCATACATCCGGACTTTATGTAAGGTAAATTACCTTTGTCCCTGATGGAATACGCTGAGTAGCGCCTTATCATCTTTACGTGTTCTATACACTTGAGTTAGTTCAGGTTTAGCCACTCACGGTCTGACCTGTCTCGCCATCATGTCATGATTGCCTGTGCAATCGATGATAATTTTTCTCCTTAAACTTGTTTTCGATGCGACATTACCAATACGTTTTTAATCCATCCGCCACGATCATGCAACGGCTGCGTTTGCTGCCGATGCGTGATTGGGGTGGAATGTTGTGTCTTTGGCAAGCAACGCCCAGATGATACGAGCGTTTTTATTCGCTAGCGCAACAGCAGCGATATTCTTATTACGCCGCATTATCAGTTTGCGCAACCAGCTTTCTGGCTCAGCTTTGTTTTCGGCAAAGCGGATGACCGCTCGTGCGCCGTGGATTAGTAGGGTACGCAGGTAAGTGTCGCCACGTTTACTGATGCCAAGCAATAGCTGCTTACCACCGCTGGAGCGTTGCTTTGGAACCAATCCCAGCCATGCCGCCAATTGTCTGCCATTCTTATACTCTGTGGCATTCCCTACTGTCGCCACAATGGCGCTCGCCGTAATCGGGCCAATACCGGGAATCGCTTCCAGTTTTTGACTGGCTTCATTCTCCTTGTGCCACAGCTTGATTTGCAACTCCAGTTCTTCCGCTTGACGATTCAGCTCCTTGAGATGATCATTCAGTCTTTCCAACAACTTGCGCAGGATACCTGGCAAACCGTTTTCGGCATCTTCCAAGATATCCGGCATACGTTTGCTGATCGATCGAATTCCCTGTGGCATTACAATACCAAATTCAGAGAGCAAACCACGTATCTGGTTTGCCTGTGCAGTTCTGGCCTTGACCAGACCTTGTCTAGCACGATGTACTGACAAGATAGCTTGTTGTTCAATATTCTTGATCGGCACAAAACGCATATTCGGTCGGCTCACTGCTTCGCAGATCGCTTCCGCATCCGCCATATCATGCTTGTTGGTCTTCACGTAAGGTTTGACGAATTGGGGTGACATAAGCTTGATGGTGTGCCCAAATTCACCTAACTTTCTCGCCCAATGATGTGAGCTACCACAGGCTTCCATACCAATCAGGCAGGGCTCTAAATTGGCGAAGAACTTTGCCATCTTGCCCCGACGCAGTTGCTTGCGCAGCACAATCTTGCCGTGCTCATCCACACCGTGAATCTGAAACACTTCTTTTGCCAAATCAATACCAATTGTTGTAATCTTCATGTCGGACGCTCCTCTCTTGTTTAGTGGTTATTACGCCACTACTTTGGCACATTGATGCCGTTTAGGGTAGTGGGCGTCCATTCCATTATCTTTCGATTCCGCTGACAACTAATTCATATTATTCAGTCAGACGCTGTAAAATTTATGTGCCTGTTGGCACTACAGATTTTTTTGAATTGGCG
>JBAUGO010000446.1:0-5115 GCA_049679775.1 Anderseniella sp. | reverse complement strand
GGCCAGACGCATGACGAATTCAAGGTGGTTCAAAACACCTATACGGTCATCAACACCAACTCTCCATTGCAACTCGACATACCAATGCTGAACGGTTTGATGGATTTTGCTGAATGGAACCAGGTCGTCATTATAACCCCCTTCACGCTGTCAGGGGCCATGGCTCCTGTGACGATTGCCGGCGCCCTGGTGCAACAGCATGCTGAATTTCTGGCGGCACTTGTCATCAATCAGCTGGTGCGTCCAGGCGCGCCTGTTGTCTATGGTGCGTTCACGTCGAATGTGGATATGCGCTCAGGTGCACCTGCATTCGGAACACCTGAATATGTCAAGGCGAGTTGGGGCGCAGGCCAGCTTGCCCGCAAGGTTGGAGTGCCGTGGCGTTCATCGGCTCCGACTGCTTCCAACGCGGTGGATGCGCAAGGTGCCTATGAAACGCAGTTGTCGCTATGGGGTGCTATTCAAGGTGGTGCCAACGTCATTGCGCATTCAGCAGGGTGGCTGGAAGGTGGACTGACGGCCTCATACGAAAAGTTCATACTGGATGTTGAAGTCCTTCAGATGGTGGCAGAACTGTGCCTGCCGATGAAGTTTGACGAAGATGAGCTTGCGCTTGATGCTATTCGTGAGGTTGGGCCGGGTGGGCACTTCTTCGGGTGCGCGCACACGATGGAGCGATACTCAACTGCATTTTACACTCCGCTTGTTTCTGACTGGTCAAATTTCGGCAACTGGACAGAGGGCGGCTCGCTGACAGCGACTCAGCGTGCCAACAAGATCTGGAAGAGAATTGTCGCAGAGTTCGAACCACCTGCAATGGACCCGGCGATTGCTGACGCTCTTGAAGATTTCCTGGCCCGACGCACCGAAGAGGGCGGAGCGCTGCCGGAATCGTGAGGCGTGTTCCAGACATTCCTTTGCCAACACATGCACATGTGCCGGGTACCGGAACGTCTGCTGATATCGGGCCACTTAACCAGGCCAAGGCGATGGCGCCCGCAGTAACGCTTGCGGATGGTTGGCAAGAGAACAAGGCTTATCTCTACGGTCATGACTTGATGAGTGCCGGTTTTTTCTGGGAAGCGCATGAAGTGTGGGAAGCAGTTTGGCTGGTCGCGCCTGCCAACAGTGCCGAACGGGTATTACTGCAAGCCCTGATCCAGCGTACAAATGCATTGTTGAAGCATAAGATGGGTCGCCCAAACGCCGGCAAGCGGCTGGATGCGATGGTTGAAACTCTTATGCTTGATCTGGCAAGCAGGCTACCAGCGCAGAAAAAAAGCTTTATGGGTGTGTCGCTTGAAACAAGAATTATGAATTATAATTCCTGACTTGTAATTTTTTATGCATTATTATGCATAATACTGTTGACCGCCTGCACTATTTGCCATGTTGTGTGATCAATCACAAATACAGGGAAACGCCACTTCATGAGCCGGATCAATTTTCAGACATCACCCGACAAGTATCGCCACTGGCGGATTGAACCCAATGGTGAAGTCGCCAGTATCATCATGGACGTTGATGAAACGGCAGGCCTTTTCGAAGGCTATGAGTTGAAACTCAATTCCTATGATCTTGGAGTGGACATCGAGTTGTCAGATGCAATCCAGCGGTTGCGATTTGAACATCCCGGCGTCAAGACGGTCATCATGACATCAGGCAAGGATAAGGTTTTTTGTGCTGGTGCCAATATCAGGATGCTGGCTGGCGCTGCTCACACCCACAAGGTGAATTTCTGCAAATTTACCAACGAAACACGAAACTCGATTGAAGACGCAACCGACAATTCACACCAGACATGGCTGTGTGCTGTTACGGGTGCATGTGCTGGTGGTGGATATGAACTGGCGCTGGCGTGCGATCATATCATGCTGAAGGATGACGGGTCTTCAACGGTATCGTTGCCGGAAGTGCCGTTGCTGGCTGTTTTGCCGGGTACGGGTGGGCTAACCCGTGTGACTGACAAGCGCAAGGTGCGCCGCGACAGGGCCGATGTTTTCTGTTCGCTGGAAGAGGGCATTCGCGGCAAGAAGGCTGTTGACTGGCGGCTGGTGGATGAAACGGTCCCGGCATCCAGATTTGACGAGGCCGTGAGTGTGCGGGCCAAAGAACTGGCTGCCAGGTCTGACCGTCCGAGCGACGCGCAAGGTGTTGCGTTGACCCCGCTTTCAAAAGTCATCACTGATAATGCAATCACGTACTCAATGGTGAGCGTGGAGTTTGATCGCAATGGGCACGTAGCCACGATCAATATTACCGGACCAAATGATGCACCACCTGCCAATGTGCAAGAAGCGCAAGCGCTGGGTGACAGTTTTTACCCGCTCAAGCTTGCCCGTGAACTTGATGATGCGCTGCTTGAGATACGGTTCAATGAGCTTGAGATGGCCGTTGTCCAGTTCAAGTCTGTCGGTGATCCAGCCAGGGTGCTGGCCTATGATGAGTTCATGGCAGGAGCTGACGACAACTGGCTGATGCGCGAAGTGCTGTTGTACTGGCGCCGCGTATTGAAGCGTGTTGACCTGACCTCGCGCACGATCGCTGTCATGGCAGAGCCGGGGTCTTGCTTTGCTGGTACTTTGGCCGAACTGCTGTTTGCGGCAGACCGCTCCTACATGGCTGAAGGCCAGTTCGACGGTGACAACCGACCTGAAGCAAGGATTGCGCTCAGCAAGCTGAATTTCGGTGCATACCCAATGAGCAATGGCATCACCCGGCTGCAAACACGCTTTCTTGGAGAACCACAGTCTGTTGATGCGGTCGAGGCAAGGATGGGCGACATGCTGGATGCCTCAGATGCAAGCGAGCTGGGTCTCGTCACCTTTGCCCTCGATGATATTGACTGGGAAGATGAAGTGCGGATTTTCCTTGAGGAACGCGCCAGCTTCTCGCCTGATGCCTTGACCGGTATGGAGGCGAACCTGAGGTTTGCAGGACCAGAAACCATGGAAACCCGGATTTTTGGCAGACTTACGGCCTGGCAAAACTGGATTTTCCAACGCCCCAATGCGCACGGTGCATTGCAAAAGTATGGCTCAGGCAAAAGAGCTGATTTCAACATGGAACGAGTATAAAAGGACAAGCTGTCAATGGCTGATCTTCTGAACGTCGATTATAATACATCCATACCGAACAATGTGAACCTGGCTGATGATCGCCGTGTTCTGAAGGCTCTGGAGAAATGGCACCCCGGTTATCTGAACTGGTGGAACAATATGGGGCCGGAGGGATTTCAGGAATCGCTGGTGTATTTGCGCACCGCTGTTTCTGTTGATCCGAAGGGCTGGGCCAAGTTTGGCTACGTCAAGATGCCTGAATACAGATGGGGTATTTTGCTGGCACCAGAAGAAGAAGGCCGCACCATACCTTGCGGTGAACATGCTGGTCAGCCAGCCTGGCAAGAAGTGCCGGGTGAGTATCGCGCCATGCTGCGCCGACTGATCGTTATTCAGGGTGACACAGAACCAGCTTCGGTCGAACAGCAGCGTCATTTGGGCAAGACTGCGCCCTCGCTATATGACATGCGCAACCTGTTTCAGGTCAACGTGGAAGAGGGTCGCCATCTGTGGGCCATGGTCTATCTGTTGCAGAAGTATTTCGGTACTGATGGCCGCGAGGAAGCTGACATGCTGTTGCAGCGCACGTCCGGTTCGGAAGATCAACCACGTATGCTGGGTGCCTTCAATGAAGCAACGCCAGACTGGTTGTCGTTCTTCATGTTCACGTATTTTACTGACCGCGATGGCAAGATGCAGCTTGAAGCACTTGCACAATCAGGTTTTGACCCCTTGTCGCGCACGTGCCGGTTTATGCTGACCGAAGAAGCCCATCACATGTTTGTGGGAGAAACCGGCGTGGGCCGCACTATTGAGCGCACCTGCGAAGCGATGAACCAGGCCGGTATCACTGATCCGTATGATATCAACGCAGTGCGTGCACTGGGTGTGATCGATCTGCCGACCATACAGAAAAAAGCCAACATGCATTATTCGTTGTCGCTTGACCTGTTTGGTTCGGAGATTTCAACCAACGCTGCCAATGCGTTCAATTCCGGTATCAAGGGACGCTACAAGGAAGCCAAGATCGAGGATGACCACAAGCTGGAGCGCGACACCTATCCTGTGTTGCGGCTGATCGACGGCAAGGTGGTGACATCACAAGAGCCTGCATTGTCCGCAATCAACATGCGGCTGCGCGATGACTATGTGAAAGACGCAACCGGCGGCATCAACCGCTGGAACAACATTATCAAAAAGGCAGGCATCGAGTTTGAAATTACCTTGCCGCACGTGACGTTCCATCGCCATCAAGGTGAGTTTGCCTCCATTCACGCAGATCCTGAAGGAAACCTGATTACTGCAGCGGATTGGGAAAAGCGCAAGAATGAGTGGATCCCGTCCAAGGCTGATGGTGATTACATTGACAGTCTCATGAAGCCGCAATGGGAAGCCGGAAAATATGCCGGATGGATTTCACCGCCGAAGGTGGGCATCGACAACAAGCCGGGCGACTTCGAGTACGTCAAGGTATCAGGTGTAGCTGCAAACGCATGAGAAATGAAGACAAACACTATCGTCTTGATGTTGCAGCATTCATTGCAAAAGCTGCAGTCTCAAGAAAGACTCTGACTTATGGTGAATTATCAGAGGAATTTGGCCTTGCTAACCAAGGTTGGGGCAAAATCTTGAGCAGTATTGCCTGTAGATGTCGCAAACACGGACTGCCAATCCTATCGGTTCTTGTTGTAAGTAAGGATTCAGGGCTGCCATCAATGGATGCCAAAATCTACCCGTCAATGGGCTTTCAATCACCTCAAGACCTTGAAGAAGAGCAGAAACGATGTTTTGAGTTCAACTGGTCTGATACTCCTTTCGGACGTACTACAATTTTCGGTGGTGGTGGAGAATGACAACCCTTGTCAAACAACACCTGATTGATCCGGAAATCTGCATTCGTTGTTACACCTGCGAAGAGCATTGTCCGATTGATGCGATCACGCATGATGACAACAATGTCGTCGTTGATGTCACCAAGTGCAATTTCTGCATGGATTGCATCAGCCCGTGCCCAACAGGCTCGATTGACAACTGGCGTATTGTGGCAGAGCCGTAC
>JBAUGO010000445.1:0-3151 GCA_049679775.1 Anderseniella sp. | reverse complement strand
GCCAAGTCTATGAGTTCTGATTTTTGATGATTCAGTTTTGGCATGTATTCTCCTCACCCCAAACTTGCCAGCCGCGTGATGGCTTCCTTCACCTGCCCCGCCTTCACGTTCAGCTCCTCGCGGCGTTCGCGGGTTTCCTCGATCACTTCCGGCGGTGCCTTGGCGACGAAGCCTGCGTTGTTCAGCCGCCCGTCGATGGAAGCCATTTCCTTCACCGTCTTTTCAAGGTCCTTTTCCAGCCGTGCTTTTTCAGCGCCAAAGTCGATGACGCCTTTCAGCGGCAAGGCAACCACGGCTTCATCCAGCACGATCTGGGCTGAGCCTTCCGGCACACTGTCCGCAAATTCGAGACTCTCCAGACGGGCAAGTCGCGAAATCTCCGCCATCCATTCGGTGGCACGGCGCCTGGCCTGATCTCCGGGATGGGCGAGCACACACGCAACCTTGGCGCCTGCCGGCACGTTCATCTCAGACCGCACAGAACGAATTTCGGTGATCAGGCGAACGACCCAGTCCATGTCGGCTTTCGCCGCATCATCACTCAGCCCCTCATAGGACGGCCACGCCCCTTGAGCCAGCATGGTGCCTCGCGCGCTTGCTCCACCGGTTGCCTGCCAAAGCTCCTCGGTTATGAAAGGCATGAACGGGTGCAACAGCAGCAGGATCTGGTCGATGGCCCACGCGGTCATGGCGCGGGTTTCTGCCTTTGCGGCTTCATCCGCCCCATTGAGGATCGGCTTGGACAATTCCACATACCAATCACAGAACGTGTGCCAGACAAAGGAATAGAGCGCGCCCGCAGCTTCATTATAGCGATGCTCTTCAATGCCGGAGGTCACCGCAGCGCAAGTGCGCTCGGCCTCGCCGGCAATCCAGCGGTTGAGCGTTACCTTGGCCGATGCAGGATCAAAACCGTCAACACGAACCGCTTCGTTCATTTCGGCAAAGCGCGTCGCATTCCACAACTTGGTGCCGAAATTACGATATCCTTCAACGCGTTGCGTCGATAGTTTAATGTCGCGACCTTGTGCCGCCATAGCCGCTAGCGTAAAGCGCAGCGCATCAGCGCCATATTCATCAATCAGCTCAAGCGGGTCGATGACGTTGCCTTTCGACTTCGACATCTTCTGGCCCTTCTCATCGCGCACCAGCGCGTGAATATAGACCGTGTCGAACGGCACCTGCGCGGAGCCATCAGGCTTTTTCATGAAGTGAAGCCCCATCATCATCATGCGGGCAACCCAGAAGAAAATGATGTCAAAGCCTGTGACAAGCGTGTTGGTCGGATAGTACCGCTGAAGTTCATGCGTGTCATCGGGCCAGCCAAGCGTTGAGAACGGCCACAACGCAGATGAAAACCATGTGTCCAGCACGTCCTCGTCACGGGTCAGCTTGACGCGGTGGCCATAGTGTTCTTCAGCCTGCTCTTCTGCCAGCGCTTCGGATTCAGCAACAAATACCGTACCGTCTTGCGCATACCAGGCCGGAATCTGGTGCCCCCACCAGAGCTGGCGCGATATGCACCATGGCTGAATATTGCGCATCCATTCGTAATAGGTCTTGTCCCATTGGGCAGGCACAAATTTCGTATCGCCGTTTTCAACCGCCGCAATGGCTGGTTTGGCAAGTTCCTCGGCGTTGGCAAACCACTGGTCGGTGAGCATCGGCTCAATGACATCCTTGGAACGATCGCCAAACGGTTGCGTGACCTTCTTGTCCTCAACCATGATCATGCCGCCTTCGGCATCAATGTCGGCAATGACGCGTTTACGCGCCTCAAAGCGATCCAGGCCGCGATATTGGTCAGGCACCATGTTGATTTCATCAACCGCCCTTGCGTCCGGCTCGCCACCTCGTTCCAGAATTGCCTTTGCTGCTGCAACCTGCTCCGCATAAGGCGCACCATCATCACGCATGGCCGCTTTCACGTCCATCAGCCGGTACATGGGAATGTTGTTACGCTTGGCAACCATGTAGTCATTGAAATCATGCGCGCCCGTAATCTTGACCGCGCCTGAGCCAAAATCAGGATCGGGGTATTCGTCGGTAATGATCGGGATCAGGCGACGATGTTGCTTTGGCCCAACCGGAATTTCGCACAGCTTGCCGATAATCGGTGCATAGCGCTGGTCTGACGGATGCACGGCAACCGCGCCGTCACCCAGCATGGTTTCAGGTCGCGTGGTCGCAATCGAGATATAATTGCGGGTTTCACGCAAGGTCTCGTTGCCGTCTTCATCCTTCTCGACATATTCATAGGTGGCACCACCTGCCAGTGGATATTTGAAGTGCCACATGTGGCCGTCAACCTCGATATTCTCCACTTCCAGATCGGAAATGGCCGTTTCGAAAGTCGGATCCCAGTTGACCAGGCGCTTGTCCTTGTAAATCAGGCCTTCACGGTAAAGCTGCACAAAAACTTTCTGTACCGCCTTCGACAAGCCTTCATCCATGGTGAAGCGTTCACGCGACCAGTCGCATGAGGCACCAAGACGGCGCAATTGGCCAACAATCGTGCCGCCGGATTCGGCCTTCCAGGTCCATACCTTGTCCAGAAAAGCTTCGCGGCCAATTTCCTGGCGGCGCGGTTCCTGGCGCTCGGCCATCTGGCGTTCAACAACCATCTGGGTTGCAATGCCGGCGTGATCAAGTCCGGGTTGCCACAACACATCCTTGCCCCGCATGCGCTCAAACCGGCACAGGATATCCTGCACTGTATTGTTCAGCGCATGGCCCATGTGCAAGGAACCAGTGACGTTTGGTGGGGGAATTACAATGCAGAACGGCTCACCACCAGGGTTCTGGTTGGCACGGAAGAGACCCGCCTCCTCCCATTGATCGTAAAGGCGGGTTTCAATTTCAGCTGGTATGAAGTGCTTGTCGAGCATGTTGGCGTCTGGAATCTATGGAACTGTTGATGTGTGCGGGTGGTTAAACACTATGCGCACGATACATGCAACAATCAGCGCTTGAGACCGGTAATACGGGCAATTTCCTCACGCACGGCCTTGTCAACAATCGGCTCCAGATTTTCAGCAAGCCAGTCTTCTATCAAGGGGCGGATCATGTGAGTGAATGCGTTCTCGTCCGGCATGGCAGCAGCAACATGATCGGGCAAATGCTCATCAAACCAGAGCGCCAGTTCTGGCTC
>JBAUGO010000444.1:0-5040 GCA_049679775.1 Anderseniella sp. | reverse complement strand
ATTAAGAATAGTGCTTTTGACAATCCTAACCATCAGCGCACCAGGTTTCTTTGCAGGGCAGCGAAGCCCGCCTGGAAAACGTCTGTACCGATGCCGTTGACCAGGCCCTCGGCCTCGGACTCATCACATTCAAACTCGGCCGACCACTCCACAAAGGTTCTGTTTCCATCAGTGATGGGCGTCAACCTGAGCGTTGCAATATAGTCCGTCAAAGGCATTGGACTTTCGAGGATCGAGTAGGTGCAAAACATGTCGAAATCGCTCAAACCCAAAAGCTTCTCACGGATCCGATCGCCGTTTTGAAGATGGAAATCGCGAATACACCCAACCCGGTCAGACGGCTCTCCGTTCTCGATCCGGCTGTCGCGGATAAGGGGATGCCAGCGTGGGAGGGCGTTGAAATCGCGCAAGCGCTCCCATACCTTTGTTGCGGGTGCGTCAATCACAGATGAGACATATACACGTGGCATCTATTTCTTGCCCCGCCCGCTAGTGGGAGTATCATCGCTCCTCTTTGAAGCCCCTCCGTCATTATTGTCACCCTTGAGCGCCGCCTTCTGAACGGCCTCGGAGATGCGTTGCATGTCGGACGCCTCACGGATCAGTCCACCTTGCTTTGCAATGCCACCCCCGTCGATTCCGATGTCGGACAAAAGGGAATCGATCAGCGGTGCTTGCACACGGTAGCGCAATGCCGAATTGATGACCTCGTCGGTAGGACTTCCATCGCGGCCACCAAGACCACCTGTAACACCGTCGAGTTGCATGATCCGGATGTCCTGGATCTTCTCGAGAGGTTTGACCGAAGCCGCGACGATACCTTCCACATGCTCCAGCAACTTCCGGCGGAACAGCGACGCACGTGCCGGATCGGTAAGCACATTTTCGGCTTCGTTGATAAGCTTCTGAGCCTCGGCTTCGACAGCCTTCTTGACCTTTTCCGCCTCGGCATTGAGCTTGGCTTCCTGCGTTGCCTTCTCGGCCATCGTCACATCGATGGACTTGCGGCGGTTGGCAGCCTCGGTCTCGCGAACCGTCTTGACCTTCTCTTCAGCCTCCGCGGCCTTGGCACGGGCAACATCGGCCTCAACACGTGCTGCACTCTCCTCAAGCGACTTCTGATAAAGCGCGATGGCTTTTTCCATCTGTGCTGTTTCGACATTCTGCTCGCGTGCAACTTCCAGCCGGCGCCTAACAGTTTCGTGGTCGATCCGGATCTCGTCGAGACCGCGTTCGGATGCGATGCGAGCCCGCTCAATCTCTTCCTGGCTGGCAATCTCTGCTTCGCGGAGTGTCTGGACACGTGCAACCTCAAGCTGCTCAAGAGCACGCCTGCGTTCAAGCCGTGCGGTCTCTATCGCCTTCTCGCGCGCAACCTCTGCAACCTCGATAGCGCGTTGGGCCACAATCTCGGCTTCCTTGACATTTGCTTCGGCCGCAGCACGTTGCGCCTTAGTCTCTGCCAATTCCACAATCCGCTGCTCTTCGGCCTGCTCCACAACTCTCCGACGGGCGATATCCGTTACCTCGCGAGCTTTCTGGCTGGCGATTCGCTCTTGTTCGAGCGCCAGTTCTGCGGCAACGCGCGCCGTTTCCACCGCCTCGCGGCGGGCGATCTCGGCAGATTCCAGCTGGCGGTCGCGCTCGATTTCCTTGACACGCACCTCCTGGTCGGCGGCGATACGCTCTGCATCCAGCGCACGCTTTTGCGCAATGCGGGCCTGTTCAACCGCCTCATCAGCGGCAACGCGTGCCTCGTCGATAGCCTGGTTACGGGCTATCTCACGGCTGCTGGTCTCACCGTCCGCCTCAATACGGGTCGCAGCGATCTGCTTCTCGCGAGCTATTCTGGCAGATTCCACAGCTTCGCTTGCGGCGATTTCAGCTGCATCCACGGCCTGCTTGCGTTCGATTTCCAGCTCACGGATGCGCTTGTCCTCGGATATCCGGGTCTGGCTGATCTGGGCGTCCTGAAGAATGCGCATCCGTTCGATGGTCTCTCTCGCGGTGATTTCCGCTTCGTCCAGGGCAAGCTGGCGAGCGATCTCGCGTTGTCGGATGTCTTCCTCACCCTTGATTCTGGTTTGGGCCAACAGTAAGTCCTGTGCCATGCGCCTTTTCTCGTTCGCTTCGTTCGCCGCAATTTCGGCATCCCGGGTCGACTTCTGCCGCTCAATCTCCAGTGCCTGCGTTTCGCGGTCCTTGGCAATCCTTGCTTCCGACAGAGCCTTTTCCTGTGCGATCTGGGCGCGTTCGATCACTTCGCGGGCGTTGATTTCTGCTTCTTCAATAATACGCTTGCTCTCGATCTCTTTGGCTTCTGTCTGCTGCTCATTCAGAATCCTGGCTTCCTTGACCTTGCGTTCCTGAAGGATACGTGCGGTATCGGTTGCTTCACGGGCTGCAATCTCCTCAGCATCGACTTCTTTCTGGCGGGCAATCTCGTGCGAGCGAACTGACCGTTCAGACGCGATACGAGCCTCTGCAACGGACCGCTGGTTTGATATCCGTGCCTTCTCTATCGCTTCCTGAGCAGTGATTTGTGCTGATTCTGCCTCGGTCTCTCGCTCGGCGCGCTCGCGGGCAAGTTCAGCTCGCTGCTGGGCCCGGCGGGTTTCGACATCGCGTTCCTGACTCAGGCGGGCCTCCTCACTTTCGCGCTCGATTTCGAGGACATGTTTTTCTGCTTCAAGGTTGCGTGAGCGGATCTTGATCATCGAGTCCTGTTCGATATCGTTGCGCAACTTACGGCGCTCCTCGATATCCTTGATTAGCGATGTCAAACCCTCTGCATCGAACCGATTCGATGGATTGAAATACTCCAGTGCCGTCTGATCAATGTCGATGATCGCGACGCTTTCCAGTTCCAGCCCATTCTTCTCGAGATCCTCCTGGGCCTGTTCCTTGACCCGCGCGACATAGGCGCCACGATTCTCGTGCATTTCACCCATATCCATTTCTGCAGCGACAGCACGAAGGGCACTTTCGAACTTACCCGAGAGCAGTCCATGCAGGTTTTGCGCCTCCAGTGTCCGGCGGCCCAACGTCGAGGCTGCCTTGGCGACCGATGCCATGTCGGAGCGGACCCGGACGTAGAACTCGGCCTCCACATCCACACGCATCCTGTCTTTGGTAATCAGTGCTTCCTCGCGGGTCCGTTTGACTGCAAGCGGCAATGTGTTCATATTGACCGGCGTGGTGTCGTGAATTATGGGCCAGACAAAAGCGCCACCATCTATCACCACCTTCTCGCCCAGGAAACCCGTCCTGACGAACGCGATCTCTTTGGTCGATCGCCGATAAAGCCACTGCATCACCCAGTAGATGATGGCTATAATCACCACCGCCACAATGAGCCATAGGATCAGTTGTCCTATTAGTTGGCCACTCATGCCATTTCCTCCCACAATGCGCTTTAACGACCCTTGATGGCCTTAAATGCGCGAGTTTGTTTCGTCAGCGCAACCTCGGTCGGCAAGCGCTCCATTGAGGAAGCGCCATAGAAACCGTGGCAGTTAGCTGTGTTCTTCAGAATGAATTCGGCATCCTCGGGCATGGCGACTGGACCACCATGAACAAGGACCAAGACGTCCGGATTAACCTTGAGTGCCGCTTCAGACCAGGCATCTACCAAGGCCGGACAGTCCTTCAGTGTCAGCGCTGTTTCAGCCCCGATGGAACCACCTGTCGTCAGACCCAGATGGCAGACAATGATATCTGCTCCCGCCTCCGCCATCGCTTTTGCGGTGTCAACATCAAAGACATAAGGTGTGGTGAGCAGGTCCTTCTGGCGCGCCATCCGGATCATGTCGACCTCCAACCCGAAACCCATCCCCGTCTCTTCAAGGTTGGCACGAAAGGTACCATCGATAAGACCAACCGTCGGGAAGTTCTGAACGCCCGCAAATCCGATCCCTTTCAATTCGTCGAGAAACTTGTCCATCAGCCGGAATGGATCAGTCGCACACACACCAGCCAGAACTGGGGTCTTGCTGACGACGGGCAGGACCTCTGACGCCATCTCCACCACGATTGCGTTTGCATCGCCATAGGGCATCAACCCTGCAAGGCTACCCCGACCCGCCATGCGATAACGGCCCGAGTTGTAGATAACAATCAAGTCGATGCCACCTGCTTCTTCGCACTTGGCGGAAAGCCCGGTACCCGCACCACCACCGATAATGGGTTCGCCTTTCAGCACCAAGTCACGGAACCGCGATAATATGCTCTGCCGGCTCATCATTTCTTTGCCCTTCTTAGCCTTGTCATCTGTCCATCATGCAACTCGCGGAAGGCAGCGACCACGGCAGCAGCAAATTCGGGATCATTGATGTTGTAAGGTAACCGGATCAACCGACGCGTTGTGGTCTGGCGCAACGTGTCCTCTAGTGCGGTGAAAAGTGCGTGGCGCGCTACCGGATCATCGAAGGGTTTGCCGGCAGCATCCAGTGCTGACACTCCACCCTCGGGCAGGAAAAAGCGGACTGGAGCTTCCATCTGATTAAGTCGTCCGGCAATTAGCCGGCCCATACGTGTGCATTCGTCTGGCGTAGTTCGCATGAGCGTGATTTGTGGATTGTGCTTGTAAAAGGTGCGGCCCTGGTATTTTTCCGGCACTGTCTCAGGTGCAGCGAAATTCACCATGTCGAGCGCACCTACCGAACCAACATAGGGCAATTTGCGCCGAATGATGGCGCCAAAGCGATCTTCGGTTGCGGGAAACACGCCACCCATCAGCAAATCGCAGATTTCTGTGGTTGTGAGGTCGATCACACCCTCGATCTTGCCCCCGTCAATCAGCTTCTCCATGGCTTGTCCACCGATCCCGGTCGCGTGGAATACCAGACAGTCGTAATCCTTCTGCAGGTCTTTGGTGATCTGGAGAATTGCAGGTGTGGTTACACCGAACATCGTAAGCCCGATCGCTGGTTTCGTTGTCTGCCGCGCTGGTACGTTCTGCCGCGCCTTCACCATCCCGATCATGGCATTCGCCGCGTTGGCGAGTACTTCCGTGGTAATCGCATTCAACCCCTGCACGTC
>JBAUGO010000443.1:0-4232 GCA_049679775.1 Anderseniella sp. | reverse complement strand
GTGTTGTAGTGAAAATTTGCCAGCATAGGCACTATCCACCACTGTTCGGTCACATAGATGAAGCGCAGCTGGATAGGCCGCAACCTCAATGCTGGTTATGTCTTCAATGTCTGAAACCTGATCATGCAAGCTCAATGCGCAATCAATGGCTGGATGAGTATGACGGCACGACGGCCATGGTTTGATTGAGGTCATGTGTACCTGCCATGGATCGGAAGCAGAAGGTACAAGCAATTCTGGTCTGGGGTTGGGGCAGGTTGCCTTGTAGAAACCACGCTCACCTTCAAGAATGTCAGGTGCTCCCGTAAATCCGTGTTGGGCAAGCGTTGCTGCAACCACACCTGCCTCAGCGCCTCGACCGGCGTGCATATGTTTGGTTTCAGCGCCTGTATCCAGAAATTGCCACAGCCCTGCTGATTGCGAGCCGGCATTACCCATGGCGTGTACCGTCTGGTCGAGATTGAGACCTAGCAGGCTTGCAGTCGCCATGGCAGAACCAAATGGGCCACAGGTCGCGGTATTGTGCCAGATTTTATAGTGTTCAGACCCAACGCTCATGCCAACACGGCACGTAGCCTCAAAGCCACGAATTATAGCGTTGAGTGCTGCGTGGCCTGATGTGCCTTGCCCCATTGCCATGACCGCAGGAACGACCACACAACCAGGATGAACCACTGAGGCCCGATGCAGGTCGTCTACTTCAAGAATGTGACATAAGGCACCGTATATAAACGATAATCTGGAAGCGTCAGGTGCCGTGTTATGAGTGCCGGACATATTGCGGTACCAGGCAAGCAACTTTCGGCCTTGAACTGAATTTCGACCAGCAATGATGTTGGCAATTGCATCAAGTGTAAACAAGGCTGCCGCTTCACGGTCATGTGCCACGATAGGACGCCTGCCAATGGCTTCACATAATTGGGAGCTCGAGCTCAATGACGTAGATGGTTGTCTGGCTATCTGGTTCATATCATCATCATTAGACTCTCAAGCACTGCCTGAGAAGGGGATATGACCATGGACCTTACGAAATTTAGCAAATGTTAACCGCCTTTCTGAACCTGCCATTTACCGGGTTTCTGGCAAGGTCATTCAATATTTAGCAAACAGCGAAACAGTTTGTTTGCCATGGGATGGCTTGCTTCAGAAAGATTTACAGCATGACAAATCACGACAAGGGACTGCAGACCAGAACTTCCAGAGGATACTTTTTCCTGGGGGCCGGACTGCTGTGTGCAATTGCCGTTACACTTGCTGGATGTTCAGGCTCTTCACCGATCAGCAAGAAAAAAGACCCGTTTGCCGGTGTCGGTTCACCAGTATGGAGTGATGCCAAAGGCCCGATGCCAAAAGGTGGTGGCCGACGTCACCTGGGCAAGCCTTACCAGGTTGCTGACCTGTGGTTTCATCCAAAGCATGAACCAGGTTATGATCGCAAAGGTGTTGCCTCGTGGTATGGTCCAAAATTCAACCGCCGCATGACATCAAACGGTGAGTGGTTTGACATGGAGCAGTTGACTGCTGCCCACACCACCATGGAACTGCCAAGTTATGCAAAGGTCACAAACCTTGAAAATGGTCAGGAAGTGATCGTGCGGGTGAATGACCGGGGGCCATTTGTCGACGACCGCATTATAGACATGTCCAAAAAGGCAGCAGATGTCATGGGCTTTCGTCGTCAAGGCAAGGCCAAAGCCCGTGTTCAATATATTGGTCCTGCACCTTTGAAGGATCCAGATTACGGACATCTGGCAGCAATGAACCAGGAACTTTTACGTCGCACCCCGCTGAATGAAATGATTGCCAGCGCAAACCTGCGTGATGGCAGATATGGCGATGATGCACCGACGGAACAGGCCGCTGCCACAATCAATACCGCATCATCAGGTGGAGCCTATTACGTGCAGGTTGCTGCATTTTCCGATGTTGATAATGCCCAACGCACCAAGAACCAGCTTGCTGATATTGGTGGTGTCGTGGTTGATGAGGCCAGTGGCGCATATGGTCAGCTCTACCGCGTCAGGTTGGGTCCATTGAGCAATCAGCAAGAGGCTCAATCAGCACTGGCTGCTGTTCGCCAAAGAGGTCATCATGATGCTGTCGTCAGGGCTTCAAACTATTAATTGATCAAGTAATTGCTGCATTGTTATTGATTGCTGTGGATTCGGGCGTTAGGTTCAGTTTCAGTGACCCAATAACGTAACGTAAGCAAAAGACCATGGCTGCAAGGAAATCAACTCTTTCCCATGTCTGGAAATCCTGTTTCCATGCGGCATGTATGGTTCTTGTTGTTTTTGCGCATGGGATTTCGAGCACCGCGAGCGCTGAAGGCTTTGATACAAAAGCAAAACACGCAATCATCATTGATAGCAGATCAGGCAAGGTTCTGTTTGAGAAGGATGCTGACGAACTTTTCCCGCCTGCCAGCATGAGCAAGGTCATGACTATGCTGATGATCTTCGAGAGACTGGAATCAGGTCGCTTGAAGGAAACGGACGAATTCAAAATCTCGGAAAACGCGTGGCGAAGGGGTGGGGCCCCTTCGGGATCTTCCTCCATGTATGCCATCCTTGATTCCAGAGTGGCGATTTCTGACCTGATCCAGGGTGTGATTGTTCAATCGGGAAATGACGCGGCAATTACACTTGCTGAAGGGGTGGCAGGAACCGAAGAGCGCTTTGCCCAGGACATGACTGCCCGTGCAAGGGAATTGGGTCTGGCCAAGTCAGTCTTCAAGAACGCGACAGGATTGCCTGACGAGGGACATGTGTCAACGGCACGGGAACTGGCCAGCTTGACGCGTTATCTCATTGAGGTGTTTCCGCAATACTACAAATTTTACAGTCAGCCTGAATTTACCTGGAACAAGATAACACAACAAAACCGCAATCCTTTATTGGGCAACTATGAAGGGGCTGACGGGGTCAAGACGGGTTACATAAAAGAGTCTGGCTATGGAATGATTGGTTCAGCTGAACGCAATGGCCGCCGGTTGATCGTTGTTGCAAGTGGTATGAAATCCAAGCGGGAACGCGGCGAAGAAGCTGAAAAGCTGCTCAACTATGGGTTCACGAAATTCAGGCCAATCAGGCTGTATGCAGCAGGCGATACGATCGGCCAGGCACGCGTTTGGGGTGGTGAGCAGTCAACTGTACGCATCGTCGCCAAGGAAGATATCAATACACTCTTGTCTGATGATGAAAAGGCAACCGCTGAAGCTCGCCTGGTTTATCAGGGGCCGTTGAAAGCTCCGATCAAGGCGGGTGTCGAAATTGGCTCTGTAAACATACTCAGTGATGGAAAACTGATTTCAAAAGCTCCGGTTTACACCAAGGAAAGCATTGAAGAGACTGAAAGCATCTGGAAACGCGCACTTGATTCAGCGCTTTTCATGGCGCTCGGCGGTTGATAGAAGTAGGCTCTGATGAACAGGGCACGATTCATAACATTTGAAGGCGGAGAAGGGAGCGGCAAAAGCACCCAAACCGTACTGCTTGAGAGGCGGCTTCTGGCGGCCGGTCATGATGTGCTGCTCACTCGTGAGCCAGGTGGTTCCTCTGATGCAGATGCCATTCGCCATTTGCTGGTAACCGGTGATCCAGGCAGGTGGAGTGTAACGTCTGAAATATTGCTCAACTATGCGGCGCGTGAAAGCCACCTTGCATCAACGATCCGCCCGGCTTTAGCGCGAGGCACCACCGTTATTTGTGATCGTTTTGCAGACTCGACCAGAGCTTATCAGGGCTATGCCGGCAAAGGCGATTTTGACCTGATTGAGAAATTGGACGCAAAGATTGTTGCAAGCACACAGCCCGATTTGACGCTGGTGTTTGACCTTGACCCGCGACTGGGGCTTGAAAGAGCACGCTCGCGTGGGGGTGATGACAGATTTGAACGCAAGGGAATGGAGTTTCATGGCCGCTTGCGTGAGGGCTATCTGTCAATCACTGAAAAATTCCCACACAGATGCAAACTGATAGACGCATCAGGCAGTGTGGATGAGACTGCCGAACGTGTCTGGACCACCGTTGCAAAAGTTGTTGGATTATCGGCAGCATGAGTAAAAAGGATGAGGAGGAAGAGCTAGACCCACGTGAAACCCCGCTTCACCCGCGCCACCACTCCAGCCTGCAGGGTCATAAAGTCGCTGAGCGTCACTTGCTGGAGGCATTCAAGTCAAACCGCTTTCATCATGCCTGGTTGATCACGGGACAACAAGGCATTGGCAAAGC
>JBAUGO010000442.1:0-6314 GCA_049679775.1 Anderseniella sp. | reverse complement strand
GGATACCACTGATGTCGCCAACCTTGTCGAAATGGGCATGGTTCATCGGATTGTGGTTGCTCAGCGTAGCAGCACTTGGCGTGGTCGCTTTTGTGATCCGGCTGGTGCTGGTCTAGGCCTTGAAAATATCGGGTTTTCCATCGCGGATGCCAATGGCCAGTTTGCCGGATTTCAGACCTTCTGCCACGTCGCCAAACAAGTCCTTGCGCCAGCCATGCACCATGGCGAGATCACCGTTGCCAAAGGCAGCGTACTCTTCCAGGTCTGACGCGTTTGCAATCAGGCGTGGGGCAATATTTTCACGCTCGCACACAACCTTGAGACCAAGCTTCAGGATTTCTGCAATGGCCGATGCACCTTCGGGCGGTTGGCCTTTTGAGACTTCGCGCTCTGGCAATTGATCCTTGGGCATGGAAAGGCCAGCTTCTATGGCTTTCAGTATCTCGGCGCCAAGTCCACCGTCGGCAAGGCCGCGTGGCAAGGCCCTGAGCTTTGACAGGCCAGCCTTGTCTGTCGGGGCTTGCGTGGCAAGTTCGGCAATCGCATCGTCCTTGATGATCCGGTTGCGCGGCATGTTTTTCGCTTGAGCGCGCTCTTCACGCCATTTCGCCAAAGCCATGGCGACTGCCATCTGCTTGCCGCTGCGGGCGCGGAACTTCAGCCGTTTCCAGGCATCTTCCGGTCTTGAAATATAGGTTTCTGCATCGGCTATGATTGCCATTTCTTCCTTTAGCCAGGAGGAGCGGCCATTCTTGTTCAGCATGTCCTGCAAGGCTTCATAGACAACGCGCAGATGAGTAACATCTGACAAGGCGTAGGTCAGTTGCTTCTCGCTCAATGGCCGTCGTGCCCAGTCGGTGAAGCGGGAGGATTTGTCCACCTGTTCATTGGCCAGCTTGCGGACCAGTGCCTCATAGCCAACCTGATCACCAAACCCGCACACCATGGCCGCAACCTGCGTGTCAAACAGCGGTACGGGGGTCTTGCCGGTCGCTTCGACGAAGATTTCAACGTCCTGACGTGCCGCGTGGAAAACCTTCAACACGTTTTCGTTTGCCATCAGTTCGTAGAACGGTTCGAGGTCAATGCCATCCGCCATGGGATCTATGATGGCTTCTTCCGTCTTTCCGGCAATCTGGATAAGGCACAGGATTGGCCAGAAGGTGTGTTCTCGCATGAACTCGGTGTCAACGGTCACGTACGGGTCTGAGGCCAGATTGGCGCACAGGGTGCTTAGAGCTTTTGTTGTGGTAATGATTTGCATGGAACGCGACAAACCAGATTGTGCCGCGCAAATCAAGCAGATGATTTACAAAGATCAGGGTTTACGTTTTCCCCTGTGGGCAAGCTTGTACATGAATGGTGATGTGCGCAGCAGTGTTGCGTAACGCTTCTTTGCGGACATATCCGGTGTTGCACGCACCGAAAGACGCCACAACGTAACCACTACAAAGATGAGATGGACAACGCTTGTGTAGGTGAAAAAATAGTCCGGCCCCAGCACCTTGAGAACCTGTGCGGCCATAAGGGGGCCAATCATCGCGCCAAGTGAGAAAAAGAAACTTAAACCTGCCGCGACGATTACGTATTGACCCGGATTGGCATGGTCATTGGCATGAGCCGCAGATAGTGAATAAAGTGGGAGTGCAAACGCACCAAACATGAAAATCCCGGTAATGGCCAGACTGTGCGATGTGCCAGCAGCATAAGAGAGCAGAAACCCTGAAGCGGCAGCGCCGAGCGTGGCAATAACCAGAACCCAGCGTCGATCAAGCCGGTCTGACATCCACCCAAGCGGCAATTGCAAAACCGCCCCACCAATAATTCCGGCACTCATGAATGTTGCAACGCCTGCGGTGTCAAGGCCAATTTCGGACGCATAAATTGGCCCCATGAGTCGGAAAGTTGAGTTGGTCAGACCAATGGTGATGCACCCAAAGCAGGCAATTGGGGATATGGCCCAGATGCTTTTGATGGAGAACCTGAACTCTTCAGGCGGTTTGGGTGAAGAGCGGTCAACAAGAGATATGGGCACCAGTGACAGGCACGTCATGATGGCTGCAATGGCAAAAATCGCAAATCCATATGCCCCAAACAAGGGCAACAGAAACTGCGATCCAGTCACGGCGGCCAGATCCACCATGCGATAGACCGACAATGTGCTTGCCCGGTGCTGGTTATCGACAGATGCGTTGAGCCAGCTTTCGATTACCATGAACAATCCGGCAAAGCAGAACCCTGATATAAACCTCAGGAAAATCCAGACCACAGGGTCAAGCCACAACACCATCGTGAGTGAGGAAGATGCGGCAATGGCGGCCAGTCCAGAAAACACCCTGATGTGTCCCACGGCCCGGATCAGCCGCGTGCAGGTCAGGCATGACACCAGAAAACCCGCATAATATCCTGTGCCCATCAGGCCAATGAGTGAGGCGTCAAAACCTTCATGCGCCGAGCGCAACGCGATCAGGGTGCCTTGCAAGCCATTACCTGCCAACAGGATGCCGGCAGCCATGAGCAATGGGGAAAGTGGAAGCAGGTGTTTCATGGCTCAGATCGCTTGGTTGTCAGCCGATCAGGGAAAGATAACCCTAAGTAGACCCCATTGTGTGTCAGCTCAAGCCAAAACCTTGACAAATAAGCGCCTCCGTGCGCTTTTCCGGCACGCAAACACATTGCTGAAATAACCAATTCGAGAGGCTCATCATGCACGCTTACCGCAGCCACACTTGCGCTCAACTGACCAGGTCGAGTGTCGGTGAAAATATCCGCCTTTCCGGCTGGGTGCACAGGGTGCGTGATCATGGCGGATTGTTGTTCATTGACCTGCGCGATCATTACGGCATGACGCAAGTTGTGGCCGATCCAGACTCGCCTGCCTTCAAGACAGCCGAGACGGTGCGTGGCGAATGGGTCATAAGAATTGATGGCGAGGTCAAGGCCCGCTCGCAGGATGCAATCAACAAGAATCTGCCGACAGGTGAGATTGAGGTTTTTGCGCGTGACATTGAAGTTTTATCCAAGGCGGCCGAGCTTCCGTTGCCCGTATTTGGCGAACCCGATTATCCTGAAGATATTCGCCTGAAATACCGGTTCCTGGATTTGCGCCGTGAAACGCTGCACACCAACATCATGAAGCGCACGAAAATCATTGCAAAGATGCGCGAAGAAATGGGCAAGACAGGTTTTACGGAGTTTTCCACACCGATCCTGACGGCCTCATCACCAGAAGGAGCGCGTGACTTTCTGGTGCCAAGCCGCATCCATCCCGGCAAGTTTTATGCGTTGCCGCAAGCCCCGCAGCAGTACAAGCAATTGCTGATGGTGTCAGGCTTTGACCGTTATTTCCAGATCGCCCCGTGCTTTCGTGATGAAGACCCGCGCGCCGACCGTCTGCCAGGTGAGTTTTACCAGCTCGACCTTGAGATGAGCTTTGTGACCCAGGACGACGTGCTGTCCACCATGGAGCCGGTGATGCGCAACGTGTTTGAGGCGTTTGCCGATGGCAAGCCTGTTACGAAAGAGTTTCCGCGTATCGCCTATGATGATGCGATCCGCATGTACGGCACGGACAAGCCGGACCTGCGCAACCCGATCGTGATGCAGGATGTCTCGGAACATTTCCGCGGCTCAGGCTTTGGGGTGTTTGCAGGTATTCTGGATGCCGATCCCAGGCATCAGGTCTGGGCGATTCCGGTCAAGGGGGCAGGCTCGCGCAAGCACTGTGATCGCATGAACGCCTGGGCACAAGGCGAAGGCCAGCCCGGCATGGGATACATTTTCTGGCGTGAGCTTGAAGGCAAGTTTGACGCGGCCGGCCCCATTGCCAAGAACATTGGCGAAGAGCGCACCGAAGCATTGCGCCAGCAACTTGGCCTTGAAATTGGTGATGCGGTTTTCTTTGCGGCAGGTAATCCGGCCAAGTTTGCCTCTTTTGCTGGTGCAGCACGCCAAAAGGCTGGCGAGGAAAGCGGCCTGATTGATGAAAACCGCTTTGAGCTGGCCTGGATCGTCGACTTCCCGTTCTATGAATACAACGAGGAAGACAAGAAGGTCGACTTCTCGCATAACCCGTTCTCCATGCCGCAAGGAGAGCTGGACGCACTGGAAAATCAGGACCCCCTGACCATCAAGGCTTTTCAGTATGACCTGGTTTGCAACGGCTTTGAAATCGCCTCTGGCGGCATCCGCAACCACAAGCCCGAAACCATGGTCAAGTCGTTCGAGATTGCCGGTCTGTCGAAAGAGGTCGTTGAGGAACGCTTTGGCGGCATGTACCGCGCTTTCCAGTATGGCGCACCTCCCCACGGCGGTATGGCAGCCGGTGTTGACCGGGTGGTGATGCTGCTGTGTGGCACCCGCAACCTGCGCGAGATCACGCTGTTCCCGATGAACCAGCAGGCGGCTGACCTGTTGATGGGTGCCCCTTCAGAGGCTGAGCCAAAGCAATTGCGTGAATTGCATGTGCGGTTGAGCCTGCCGAAGGAGTAGGGGTGACAGCTAGCTTGTCACTCCTCCCCTTGATCGTTGTGTGATCTAGTCAGCTGCAAAACAGTAGAACATGCCGGCACCGCCGGTGCTCTGTAGTGCTGTCTGGCTGCATCCTCGCGAACCGTGTGCATTGTTCCATGAAACATTGCCGCCGCCATGACGGTCATGGTGGCCTACGGTCGCCTTGTCGTCATCCGAGCTTGATGTCCAGTTCTTGCAGGTCTTGTCGGAGCCGTCTTCCCACGGGAAGTAGGCGGTCCCGTCATCCTTCGAGCCTGTCAGCATGTCATGCTCGTTGGGCTTGTCGCCACGCCCTTTGACTTCCTCGCCCTTTTCGTTCAGCGCGGTAGACTTGACCAGATTTGGCATGATGTGCAACTGGTCGAGGTCCTTGGCAATCATCTCGCCCTTGGCATTGTGCCACGGGCCCTTGCCGATACGATCACGTGCCGAGATGCCGCGGGTTTCCTTGCCCTCCCAGGTAGACAGATAGGCGCGCCAGGTGCGCCCGGTGCTGCCTGCCGCTTCCGCCAGCTTGTTGCAATGTGCATCTGCCCCGTCTAGTCCACCGAGATTGCCGCCATCGCCCAGACCGACGCTTGTCACGAAGAATCCCATTTTGTTTTCCTGTGCGTCAGCATGAGTTGCAGGCAAGATCAGTGCTGCAGCAGCAATAGCCGCAATTGCGAACTTGTTCATGGTGATATCCTCTCCTGTTATGTTGGATCAAACTCTAGACCAGGGATGGTCCAGGAAGAAACCCTGCAAATACTAGCATGGCATGTGCGCATGTGCACAAGGTCGGTTGCCCACGAAGTTGATTTGCTGTTCAATCGAAAGAGTTGGTTTACTGGAAGAGTGACAGGATGAACACGGTCAATCACACAGGGTCGTCAAGGCGAGGCCGAAGAGACCGATCTTCGAGCCGCGATGGTGCAATACCTAAAGCACCTTATGTGTCTGGTGGACGTTATATGCCATTGAGCACTGTTGAAGTTCAGTTCATTCATGAAGCAGTGGTTGAACTACTGGAGACCGTGGGGATGTCCGAAGCACCACCAAGCGTGGTTGAGCTGATCACATCCAAAGGTGGCAAGGTTTCTGGTGATGGCAGGTTGCTATTCCCGCGAGAATTACTTGAAGCTGCACTGTCTGACCTGCCAAGGGAGTTCACCCTGCATGGCCAGACACCAGGGCATGACATGCATCTGGGTGGCACACGAGTCCATGTGGGATCAGGCGGTGCGTCTCCCAAAATTCTGGACATTGATACAGGACATTATCGCGATACAACGCTAAAAGATCTTTATGATGCCGCTCGTATTGTTGATGCGCTGGAGAACGTGCATTTCTTTTCGCGTTCACTGGTGGCACGTGACATGCCAACACCTGAAGCTCTTGATGTAAACACGGCCTATGCATCATTGGCAGGCACCGTCAAGCATGTGTTCACCAGTGCCAGCAGCCCAGATCATGTGCGCTCGATTGCTCATATGTGCTCAACGATTGCAGGTTCATCTGAAGCTTTTCGAGACCGGCCCTTTTTGTCATTCAACATCAACCATGTGGTGCCGCCACTGCGTTTTGACGGGGCATCGTGTGATGTGCTGATGGAGGCTGTGCGGCTTGGCTTTCCCGTTAGCGTCAATACATTTGGCCAGCTTGGTGCATCCAGTCCGGTAACGATTGCCGGTTCTGTCACACAGACAATTGCAGAAACACTTGCAGGCGTTATTCTGACGTGGGCGGTTGACCCGAAAGCACGCGTGATTTTTGGTCCACGTCCAATGGTCACGGACCTGCGTACCGGGGCAATGTCTGGC
>JBAUGO010000441.1:0-1630 GCA_049679775.1 Anderseniella sp. | reverse complement strand
CGCCAATTCTGTCAGCTTTGCTGGCAGCGATCTCGATTATTACGCCAGATATAAAATTGACGATCTGAAGGCTATAGCAGACCAAAACCAAGATGGGCCATCGACAATTCTGGATTTCGGTTCGGGTGTCGGCAATTCGCTTGTGCCGATGCGCAACGCCTTTCCTTCAGCATCAATCCGCTGCCTCGATGTGTCGCAAGCCTCTCTTGATATTTGCAAGCGCCAAAATGTCGAGAATACTACTTACCACTGTTACGATGGAAAGATGCTCCCCTTTGATGATGGCGAAATTGATCTCGCGTTCACGGCTTGTGTCTTTCATCATATTCCTGAAGATGACCATATCCTGTGTCTCCGGGAAATTTGCCGCTGCCTTTCAGAGCAGGGCCGTTTTGTGCTTTTCGAGCATAATCCCTACAATCCGTTGACCCAACTTGCTGTTGCGCGGTGTCCGTTTGACGAAGATGCTGTGCTGATTGCGGCGAAAGAAATGAAGCGACGTTTCAAGGCGGCGGGTTTCACAAAAATCGATATTCGTTACCGTGTGTTTTTCCCCGAGTTTGCCAGATTTTTGCGGCCGTTGGAAAGGTTTTTCGCTTGGCTCCCGCTCGGCGGGCAATATTATATTGATGCACAACGGTAACGGCGGCTCGATGAGGATTATGAGCGCGATAGTTTCAAATTCTGCGTGGCGTTTTGCAATGGTTGGGGCGCTCAATACGGCAGTTGGATACAGTGTTATTCTAGCACTACTGTTTTTGGGAGTATCAGATTTTCAATCCAACCTTGCCGGTTATTGTGTCGGGTTGGGCATGTCCTTTTTCGTACACCGCCTGTGGACATTTGAACAGCAGGGTGCCTCCGTATTGCCCATGGCTGCCAACCAAATAGGACGTTACGTCGCAGCATTTGCTGTGAGTTATGGCGTTAACCTGTTGGTCCTGATAGCAGGACATAATCTTGGCTATGCCCGCGAACCGCTCGTGCATCTGATAGCAATGGCCTGTTATACTCTCTCGTTCTACGCCTTGTCCCGTTATTTCGTGTTTGGCAGAAAAAAGCTGCCACGTTTGCCGATTGCAGTATTAAATGCCTCAATCCAGCGGCGCGGGACAAATGAGTTAATCGTAGCAGGAAGCGCGATTCTGTTATTACCGTTTCTTATGTCACTCAACCTAACACATGATGTTTCGTGGCAATTCTGGATTGCAAGACAGTTAAACAATGGCGTCCCGCTCTATAGTCATATTGTCGAGATAAACCCACCGCTTTGGTTCTGGATGGCTATGCCGCTCGAGCGATTTGGGACATTGGTCGGCATTCATCCTCATGCGCTTTATGTCGCTGCTATCACCCTCATGGCTGTGATTTCGGCTATTCTGTTTGGACGATTGACTGAATTATCAGATTCATCGAAAACCCTGGTGCTGATGCTAGTAACGCTGACGATGTTGTTGCTTGCTCCACTATATGATCTGGGTCAGCGCGAGCAAATCACGGCGATTTGCGCTTTGCCCTATGTCGCTTTGATTGCACGCCGGTTTTCAGGCAAGCATACCAGATGGCAGGTTGCGATTGCGGTCGGTCTATTGGCGGCGCCGGGATTTGCTCTCAAGCATTATTTCATTGT
>JBAUGO010000440.1:0-1821 GCA_049679775.1 Anderseniella sp. | reverse complement strand
GCTTATGATGATGGCGTGTTTGGCGCGCTGGAACGTGTACAAAAACACGTGGCCGAGCCTGATCACAATGTACCGGTTGAAAAGCTGTGGCGCATCATGACCAAGGCGTGTGTTATGGCGACAGGTGCAGAAGAACGCCCCATCGTGTTTGGCGGCAATGATCGTCCAGGTGTGATGACAGCATCAGCCATGCGCGCCTATGCAAACCAGTATGCGGTGGCAGCAGGCAGATCGGCCTGTGTCTTCACCTCATCCGATTCAGGCTATCGTACGGCCATCGACATGATGGCGCATGGCATCCATATTGAAGCCATCATTGACCCGCGGACCGAGGCGCCAAAACTGGATACAGCCGGCATCCCAGTGATATCGGGCGCAGTGGTCACCAACGTCATCGGATCAAAACATGGCATGTCGTCCATCGAGATTGATCGCGGGCGAGGCCATGAAAAACTGCCATGTCAATCTCTGGCAATGTCTGGTGGCTGGAGCCCGGTTGTGCATCTTGCCTGCCACAAGGGCGCCAGGCCTTCCTGGGATGAGGCCAAGGCCTGTTTCATGCCTCCGGTTACGGATGCTGGTATCATACCGGCAGGGTCAGCCAATGCGGTCTGGTCCCTGTCAGGGTGCCTGGCAGATGGCATGAAGCGAGGTGAGCAGGCCGCAAAGCGTGCAGGTGCAAAGGCTGCCCGCGTTGCCATGCCAAAAGTGCGCGATGATGCTTCATACACATCATCTGCGCTATGGTGGGTCAAACAGTCTACGGGCAAGCCGTTTGTCGATTACCAGAATGATGTCACTGCCAAGGACTTGCCGCTGGCTGCACGTGAAGGCTATGACCATGTTGAGCTTGCCAAGCGCTACACAACATCCGGCATGGCGACTGATCAGGGCAAGCTGGGTAACGTCAACGCCATAGGTATTCTGGCGGAAGCAACCGGCAAGTCGATTTCTGAAATTGGCACAACCACGTTCAGGCCGTTCTATACGCCTGTCTCATTCGGTGCGTTGGGTGGTCAGCATGTCAATGATCACTTCAAGCCGGTGCGCATGTCGCCGATGCACAATTGGGCGTTGGCGCTAGGAGCCGAATTTGTCGAAACCGGTCTGTGGTATCGCTCCAGCTGGTTCCCCGAGGAAGGTGAAGACTGGTTGGCATCAATGTCACGGGAAGTCCTGAACACAAGAGCAAATGTCGGTATTTGTGATGTGTCGACACTGGGCAAGATCGAGATCAAGGGCAAGGACGCGACCGAGTTTATCAACCGCCTTTACTCCAATGCCTTTGCCAAGCTGCCGGTTGGCAAGGCACGCTATGGCTTGATGCTGCGAGAAGATGGGTTCGTGGCTGATGATGGTACAACCAGCCGGTTGTCTGAAAATCACTACTTCATGACAACCACCACAGGCCATGCCGCAGAAACCATGCGAGACATTGAGTTTGCCCATCAGGCATTATGGCCGGACCTTGACGTGCAGTATGTCTCGATCACGGATCAGTGGGCGCAAATGGCTATAGCGGGTCCGCGGGCCCGCGATGTGTTGTCGAAGATTATCAACATTGATATCTCAAATGAGGCATTTCCGTTTTTGGCAGCGCGCAATGTCAAGGTGCTCGGCTCCATTCCGGCCATGCTGTTTCGTATCTCGTTCTCAGGTGAGCTTGCATATGAATTGGCTGTTCCTGCAGGCTACGGTGAAGCGGTTGGTAATGCGATCATGCATGCTGGAGAACCATTTGGCATCCAGCCATACGGGCTCGAGGCACTTAGTGCCATGCGCATCGAAAAGGGCTTTGTAACCCACAATGAAATCAATGGC
>JBAUGO010000439.1:0-1819 GCA_049679775.1 Anderseniella sp. | reverse complement strand
GTTCTGATGTCCCAAATACAACCGCGAACTGCCGCATCCAAACCGTTTGGTAAACCAGCGCAGCCCAGCCAGATAAAAAGAAACAGGCCAGTACCAACCAGAACGCAGAGTGAGATTGATTTGTGTGTGAGGACTCACCCGGTTTCACGGAGGAATTCATCCTTGAGTTCCTGTTTTGTGGAAGTGATTTACCAGCAAAATGTATTAAAAATGACGATCCAGGGCGAGACCTGATTTTTCAAACACTTTTCAGGTAAGATGCCGTATACGCGAAGTCGGTGTTGCGACTGTCTCACCACTAATTCGCTTTCTCTGACCGACCTCAAAGACCACTGCATTGAATCCTGTTGCTTATCTCTTGTTGACCATTCTGTTTCCTGTTTTGGGAGGCTGTCTGTTGGGATTCGGGAGTCTGCTGGGCTCTTCCGGCAATGGTCGTGGAGTGGCCTTGTTGGCGACTTTGGGGAGTTGCCTGAGTACCATTCTCGCTGTTTATTTAGGAGAGTTATTTTTGCCCGAGCGGTCAATTAGTATCACTCTACTACAGAACCTTCATTTCATTGAAACACCCGTTGGAAGCTCGCTGACGATTCGAGCAGATGTTCTTTCGATTTTTTGGGTGGCTCTCATCAGTTGGGGAACTTTTGGAATCCTCTCAGGCGCAACTTTCTCCGGTCCGGCAGTTTCACGAACGGAGGCAACCTGGGGATTGTTCACACTGGCGAGTGTTCAATTGACGATACTTTCCGCTGACCTGTGGTGGCAGTTTCTTTTCATCAGCCTGTCCTCGTGGTTTTATTGTGGAGTGCTCTTTACTCAGAATTCTACCCAACGATCACGTCTGCCAATGGCTTATTTCGCAAGTTTGTGCATCGCTGACATGCTGTGGCTGATCGGGATAGCAGGCCTGAGTCATATGCTTGAGGCGACTTCGCTCAGTGACTGCCTCAATTCAGAACGTCTAAAATCACTCGATGAATACGAGCGGGCTACCATCAGTTTGCACTGCTTGTGGCTGATCGCTTCAATGTTACTACGCTCCAGCATGTTTCCGTTTATGGGGGCAACAAAGTCCATTACAGATCGCCCGCGAATCACGCTTTGGGTTTTGCTGATCCCCGTCTCAATCAGTACCTTTTTACTGCTCCAATATCTGCCACTTTGGGAGACCGAAACAAGCACACGCGCCTTAGTCGCCAGCCTCGCTTCCTTGTCGATGATATTTTTGCCGTTGATGACACTTACGCGGAACACTCAGGCGCATCGACTACTCCGGCTTTCAACGGCCGCATTGTCTTTAACCTGGATAGGACTCGCTGCGTGGCCGGGGCAGTCTGTTTTCTGTATGGCTTATGCGGGATGTCTACTATTGCTAGTGATGTTGATTGCAGTTCATCTTCAGAATCCCCAGCACTTCCTCACAAAGCTGTCGGCAGTGTTTGCTCTGTTAATCTTTGGCAGTGGCGTTCACGGTCAAGATCGCATTTTTCGAGTTGTGAACATGGTGATTCAACAATCTCCCGAGCTCAACTTACCGGCTGCTCTCCCAACGTTGGTCTTGATCGCACATGGCTGTCTCTGCCTGGGGTTCTTGCAGTTGATCTTTTTCCCGGATCAGAAAGTTCGCAAGCTCAGTTTGCCAATCACAACCCCTCTATGGTACACATTCAGCACCAGCCTTTTCTTAATCTCGCTGCCTTGGGCGTCTTTGCAACTAGACCAATATTCAGGGTCGGTACTGATTCCGAAATGGTGCCTGTTGGTCTTTGTCGCCACGTTGGTGATCTCTCGGATTTTTAATTTATCGACAACGTCGACC
>JBAUGO010000438.1:0-3901 GCA_049679775.1 Anderseniella sp. | reverse complement strand
GGTACCGATTCGGACCTGACCGTTGTTTATGGGGTCAACCACAACAAGCTGACCGCCGCACACAAGATTGTCTCCAATGCGTCCTGCACCACCAACTGCCTGGCACCGGTTGCCAAGGTGCTCAATGATGAGTTTGGCATCGAGCATGGTTTCATGACGACGATCCATGCCTATACCGGCGACCAGCCGACACTCGATACCATGCACAAGGACCTGTACCGTGGCCGTGCTGCAGCAATGTCAATGATCCCGACCTCGACCGGTGCTGCCAAGGCTGTAGGTCTGGTATTGCCGGAACTGAACGGCAAGCTCGACGGTGTATCCATTCGTGTCCCAACACCGAATGTATCGGTGATTGACCTCAAATGCGTGATGTCAAAGTCGGTTACGCCGGAACAGATCAACAAGGCCATGATCAAGGCATCAAAGGGCGAGCTCAAGGGTATCCTCAACGTGACCGACGAGCCTAATGTATCCATGGACTTCAACCATGATGCCCACTCATCCACTTTCCACCTGGACCAGACCAAGGTCATGGATGGAACGCTGGCCCGTGTCATGAGCTGGTATGACAATGAATGGGGTTTCTCCAACCGCATGTCTGATACAGCTATCGCCATGTCGAAGGCAAAATAGGAACCACATCTGATGGCGCGCCCAATTCTGATCTCACCTTCAATCCTGTCTGCAGACTTTGCCAGATTGGGGGATGAGGTGCGCGCCATTGATGAGCAAGGGTGTGACTGGGTCCATGTGGATGTGATGGACGGACATTTCGTGCCCAACATCACCATAGGCCCGATGATCGTCAAGGCAATCCGGCCGATCACCAAAAAGTTGCTTGATGTGCACCTGATGATTGCTCCGGCAGATCCTTATATCGAGGCATTTGCCAATGCCGGTTCTGACATCATAACCGTACATGCCGAGGCTGGCCCGCATCTTGACCGGACACTGCAGTTGATCCGCTCACTGGGCAAGAAGGCGGGTGTATCGCTCAATCCATCGACGCCTGAATCTGTTATCGAATATGTGCTGGACAAGCTCGACCTCATTCTGGTCATGACAGTAAATCCGGGCTTTGGCGGGCAGGCATTCATTCCGGAAATGGCTGACAAGATAGCGCGCATCAAGAATATGATCGGTGATCGCGATATCCATATAGAGGTGGATGGTGGCATCAGCCCCAAGACCGCCGCTATTGTGGCTGCAGCCGGTGCCGATGTGCTGGTGGCAGGCTCTGCTGTTTACCAGAACAATGATCCGGCAAACTATGGCTCCAACATGAAGGCCATCCGCGATGCAGCTACGGCTGCTTTATAGAGACAGCTAACCCAAAATGAACAAAGGGCCGCCTCGTTAACGAAGCAGCCCTTTGCCATCAACAGCGGTCCTGGCTCATCCTAATTTCAGCATTGGCCGTCGAAACCGGGGGAAGCTCGACAACCACCAAAATTGTCAGCCCTGACCACCGAGACACGTAAATGTCTGAATTTTTGATTTTACCGTCATTTCCCCTCACAAACGACAATGCGGGCGCACAACAAAGCGAATGACTTCTGCTTATGAAATGCCCAAGTGACTGATATTTAAAGCATCTGGTTTTCGTTGGCCAGATGAAATTATACGTAAGCGGTGTTTTTTAAAGGCAAGCAGGGGCGTAAGGCCAACTAGATTGCAAGCTCAAGACGTTGTTTAAGGCTGGATACAACCGGGAGGTTAATCACGTCGGATCTTGCTGCAAGAACGGCTTCTGATTTGAGGATCAGGCCATCGTCCAGAACTTTCAACCGATTGGCTTTCAAGGTTGAACCCGAGGTGGTGATATCAACTATGATTTCTGCCGAACCGGATGCGGGGGCCCCTTCTGTCGCGCCTAGGCTTTCGACAATGCGATAACCGGTAACGCCATTGGCTGCAAAAAACCGCCGCGTCAGGCCCAGATACTTGGTCGCTACGCGCAGGCGTCGGCCATGGGTTTCGTAAAAATCAGCCGCGACTTCTTCCAGATCCCGCACGAAGGCGACATCAAGCCAGCTTTCCGGTACAGCCACCACCACATCAGCCGGACCAAAGCCCAGCCGCAAGACCACATCTGCAACAGGCTCCTCAGGTGCAATGGTCTCGCGCAACAGATCCTCGCCTGTCACGCCAAGGTCCACGGTGCCATCGCGCAGCGACTTTGCTATTTCCGACGCAGACAGAAACGCAACGTCCATGTTTTTAAGGCCCTTGATCTCACCGCTATATCCGCGCGCTGAGCCGGTGCGCACAATCTCGTATCCCGCACGCGCAAACATGGTTTCTGCCATCTCGCGCAAGCGGCCTTTTGACGGCACTGCTAGTGTCAGGGTCTTGTTCATGGTGTGGCTTTCTGGTCAGCGAGCAGTCGACTGGCATGGATTGCGCACCCAACAGCCGGGATCATTTGTCTTGCTCCAATGTCTGCCAGCATTGTGTCATAACGCCCTCCGCCAGCCACGGTCTGGCTGGAGCCGTCCATGAGCATCCTGTCCACCTGGAACACGAAGCCGGTGTAATACTCCAGACTGCGCCCGAAAACGGCGGCAAATTCCATGTTGGCAACATCGAGCTCGGCAGCCTGCATGGCATTGATGCGGGCTTCAAACTGATCCACGGCAAGGGCAAACGGGCCATTTGTTCGCCCTGCCATGGCTTTAAGCTTTTCAAGGGCTGTTTCAGGTGTGGCGCGAATTGAAAGATAGTCATCAATCAGCGTTGCAGAATCTGACGACAGACAGGGTTGTGACCGGTCGAGCAGTTTTTCGCTCAAACGTTGCGCAACCTGTTCCACGCTGCGTCCGGCAATGATTGCAAGATCGCCCGCCTCCAGCGTTTTTTCGACAAAGGCCACAGGTTCAAGTCCACTTGATGCCATATCGTCAAGCAAGCTGGATATGCTGGTGCGCTTTGCGGGCGTCTTGCCGGACAACTGGTTGAGCAGATCGCGGAATGCCCGCGGGCGCCAGAACTGGCGCTTCAGTCTGGTGCGCCAGCGCTCCGGCATATCAAGCGAGGCAAGCAGGGCAGCAAACAGTCCAAGGTCTCCGGTCTCGATGTGAACATCCGTGACATTTGCATTCTTCAAGGCCGCAAGGGTCAGTGCCAATACCTCAGCATCATCGCGGGCAGCGTCACCATGGGCGAACAATTCCAGCCCGACCTGATCAAACTCACCTGCGGTTGCTGACGGCTCGGTCGTTGAATGGCGAAACGCCTTGCCCGCATAGCAATATCTGGCTGGTGAGGTTGGGTCGCCGGCATGTTCAAGGTGATAGCGGCAGGCAGGCACGGTCAGGTCTGGCCGCAAGCACAGTTCCTTGCCAGACGGGTCGGTGAACACATAGGTGCGAGAGCGGATATGCTCGCCGGAGCGTTCAAGAAATACGTCGGCCGGCTGGATGATGTCTGTTTCAATGAATGCAGCACCAGCGGCCTCAAAGACATCCGTCATTGAAGCATAGAGCGCATTGGTTGCACGCCGCTGCGGAGAGGATTTGCCAGCCATCAGTCTGCCTTGTACTGGTCAAGGATCTTGCGCACTTGCGCGACAAGATCAGCCTCAGGCACCGACACTTGCGCCGGGCGTTGCTCGACCCAGTCTGCCCGGTCGGTAATGTCTTTTGCTGCCTCACGGCCCGCGATCAGGTCTTTCAAGGTCACTTCACCGGCAGCGCGTTCATCACCGCCCTGGATGACGGCAACAGCACAGCCGCGCCGGTCGGCATACTGAAGCTGCTTGCCGAACTGTTTCGGATTGCCCTGGTAAAGCTCGGCGCGGATCTTGGCCTTGCGCAGCTTCTGCACCATCATCTGGTAGCGGCCCAGGCTGTCCGTGTCGCGGTCCATCACGCAGACAACCACGGGTGCAGGCACGGAC
>JBAUGO010000437.1:0-5437 GCA_049679775.1 Anderseniella sp. | reverse complement strand
GGCCAGCAGGCACAAACTTTGATGACAATCTGTTCCAGGTAACGGTCGGCAGAGAGTTGTTCGAAAATACCTCACTCGCACTTGGCTATAAGTTTGCAGACGAAGCTGATGTTGAAAGCCACACCATAGGTGTTCTTTTTGCTTACGAAACAGAGTTCAGTACAAACAAACCCTAGGTGTTTGATCCCAGATGCTGATGGAGCAATCTTCACCCAGGAAAGGAGATGTGCACATCGGGCTAAATTCTACATGGCAGCGCCACAACGACCGAGGCGATCGATCGAGCGATGTTTATTTCTCCGGTGCATCGACGCCTGATCTAATATTTTTCTGGTGATTCGGTTTTGCTCGACCAGCGTTTTGGTTCATCATCTCCCACATCATTGAACCTGTAAATCTGATCCGTCTGTGCTATAGGGGTGTCATCTATTCAAGAGGCATTACAATATGGCAGTGAAACTTCATCAGGGTGATTTACCCGACGGGCTTGTTTTTGGAACGAGCGTGGCAATTGATACTGAAACCATGGGTCTGCACGCTCATCGCGACAAATTATGTGTGGTCCAACTCTCAGCTGGCGATGACGATGCTCACCTTGTGCAACTGGATCGCAAAACCTATCACTGCCCCAACCTGAAAAAGCTGCTGGAGGACGAGAATGTCACCAAGATCTTTCATTATGCACGCTTTGATGTGGGCATGTTGAAGGCGTATCTCGGTGTTGATACAAAGCCTGTATATTGTACCAAGATTGCCTCGCGTTTGGCACGCACATATACAGATCGGCACGGATTGAAAGATCTTGTGCGTGAAATGCTGGGGATTGAAATGTCCAAACAGCAACAAAGCTCCGATTGGGGAACACCGGTTCTGTCAGATGCGCAAAAGCAGTATGCCGCACTGGACGTGATTTACCTGCACGAGTTGAAAGTGCGTCTTGACCAGATGTTGCGACGCGAAGGCAGGGCTGAGTTGGCGCAAGCGTGTTTCGATTTCCTGCCCACTCGCGCCGGCCTTGATCTGGCTGGGTGGACTGAGGAAGACATTTTCGCACATTCGTAAACAGGAACCCCCTGGGGTTCTTGCCAGGGCTCTGCCTTTTTTCAGCAAGAATTTCAGTGCATGAACCTTTAAGCGACATGCATGGGAGCGGCAATGACAACAGATTTTGACAGACCTATGCCTGTTCGACGCAAAAGGCGTGGTTCGGTAATCATGGTATGGCTGTTCCTTGTCCTGGGCGGAGGAGTGCTCGGTGTATTCATGCTGCAGGCAAGCGGTTTTGACATTGCTGACATCACATCAACCAGTGACCGATCCGTGCAAGCCTCCAGCAATTCAACCGAAAAGCAGCCACCTGTCGTGAGCGAGCGTTTCGCTGTACAGGGTTCGGACGTGTCGGGATTTGATGATGACAGCCAGCCCTACAAAATATCAGCAGTTGAAGCAAAACAGGACACATCTTCACCCAACCTGGTGCACATGCGCACCGTGACAGGGCTCTTGCGCAGACCTGACGGCAAGCCGATGGACATTACTGCCAAAAATGCGCTGTTCAATTCCAAAGACAAGTCGTTACGGCTGACAGGGCAGGTGACTATCAAGATGGCAGGATCTTTCACCGCCAACATGGATACAGCCGACATTGACGTTAAGAGCAAGGTTTTGACATCGGGTGCTGATGTTCTGGTGCTGATGGACGGCGGACAAATCACTTCTACCGGGATTAAAGTCACAGACAATGGCGCACACGTAATCTTCAAAACCAGAGTACGTGCTATTTTCGAAAGCAATGAAAATGTCTTGAATGTCGCGGCACCAACCGCACAGACCACAAGCTCAAAAGGGAATTTGCAGTAATGATAAAAGGTTTTGCAGCTCTTGGTCTTGCTGTTTTCCTGGCCAGCAGTCTGGTTACGATGAACAGTGCCTATGCCCAGAAAAGCAAAAGCAAGGTCGATATTGAATCTGATCAGATGGAGCTGTTTGAGGACCAGAACAAGGCCATCTTCAAGGGCAATGTCAGGGCGCGCCGGAGTGATGTTAGGCTTAATTCAACCGTGCTGGTTGCAACCTTTCAAAAAACTGCCAACGGTGGCACTGATGTAACCTGGCTGGAAACTACGGGTGGTGGTGTTACCATCATTACCAGTTCCCAAACCATAACTGGTGATCGCATGAAAATGAACGTCAAGGCCAATACAGCCATAGTCACTGGAAATGTAACGGTCAAACAGGGCACCAGTCTGGTCAAGGGAGAAAAACTGGATGTGGACCTCAATACCAACCAGTCAAAATTCACCAGCGGGTCAAGCGGCAAGGTTAAGTTCAGTTTCACTCCTGATTAGGATTGGATCAATTGTTTGACTTCAAAGGATAGTTTCATCTCGTTGTCACTTGCAAATTTACCAAACATTTACCATACCGCTTCAGCGAAACTTAACCCTGTTGAGCGGTAATGGTGTGAAGCGAACCGGTAAACAATCGTTGTGGTCTTCCTTGTTTGGTATTGGCTCAAAAGCGTCATCACGCCAGACGATGAAACCTCAGGGTTCTGCCCCGCAGCAGGAAGGGCTTGTGGCGCGTAATTTGCGCAAGTCATTCAAACGCAGGCCAGTCACCCGTGATGTGAGTGTATCGGTGCGCCGTGGGGAAGCCGTAGGGTTGCTTGGTCCAAACGGTGCAGGAAAGACAACGGTGTTTTACATGATCACCGGACTCATTGCTGCCGATAGTGGAACCATTACGCTCGATGGGGTGGATATTACAGACTTGCCGATGTACCAGCGTGCAAGACTTGGAATTGGGTATTTGCCACAAGAAGCGTCCGTTTTCCGGGCACTTACGGTTGAGGACAATATTCGCGCTGTCCTGGAGCTTCATGTTCCTGACCGGGCCGAGCGTGAGCGTAAGTTGCGTGGGTTATTAGATGAGTTTCAAATCACACATATCCAGAATTCGCCGGCTGTGGCACTGTCTGGCGGAGAGCGCAGACGGGTCGAAATCGCACGAGCCCTTGCTGCCAATCCAAGATTTATCCTGCTCGATGAGCCCTTCGCAGGGATTGATCCCATTGCGATCAATGATATTCGCCAATTGGTGCGACAGCTCACCTCTCGGGGACTCGGGGTGCTTATTACGGATCACAACGTTCGAGAAACCCTCGAAATCATTGATCGAGCCCTCATCATCCATGAGGGCCATGTCTTAATGGAAGGTACACCAAAAGAGATAGTTGCTCATCCTGATGTGCGACGTCTTTACCTTGGTGAAGGGTTCAGCCTTTAATATAGCCCGCACATGACGTTTCATGTGGGGAGTGTTTGACAAATGGCATTGAGCCAGAAATTGCAGATGCGCCAGGGTCAATCCCTGGTGATGACGCCACAATTGCAACAAGCCATCAAGTTGTTGCAGATGTCGAACTATGAGCTCCAGGCTTTTGTTGAGAGTGAGCTTGAATCAAATCCACTGTTGGAACGCGATGAACGCGATGAGCAAGGTCGTGATATCTTATCCGATAGTGATAAGGAATTCACCGAGATAACATCCAGTTCCGAGCTCCGCGATATATCAGAACACATTGCTTCAGGCGAGAACACACCGGAAAACCTCGACCAGTTCGATACCGGTCTTGAAAATGTCTATGCCGATGAAGCAACCGCCGACAAGATCAATCGTGAGGCTGCTGATCCAAGGTCCATGCAGGATTCCGGCTGGCAGATGTCTTCCAACGGTAGCTCATCCGGTAGCAGCGGTGGTGGTGGTTTTGACGGTGAAATGTCTTTCGATGCCACACTCGCCTGCGAGACCACACTGGCAGACCATTTGACCGAACAAATGAACCTTACTATTTCAGATCCCGCCATGCGCATGATCGGCGCACATCTGATAGGGCTGGTCAACGAAACGGGCTACATGATGGGTGATGTGGCAACGGTTTCCGAGATGTTGGGGGCTCCAGCAGAGCTGGTTGAAGAAACGCTCTCCATCATCCAGACCTTTGACCCGCCCGGCATCATGGCTCGCAATCTCAAGGAATGCCTTGCCATACAGCTCAAGGAGCGTAACAGGCTGGATCCGGCCATGCAGGCATTTTTAGACAACCTTGAACTGCTGGCACGACACGATTTTGCAAAACTTAAAACCATATGCCAGGTGGATATGGATGATTTGCGCGACATGGCAGACGAAATCCGTTCATTAAATCCAAAGCCCGGCAACCTGTTCGGTTCGGTTGTCGTGCAACCGGTTGTGCCTGATGTCATCGTGCGCCCGGCTCATGATGGCAGTTGGGCTGTCGAACTCAATACTGAAACACTACCGCGCATTCTGGTAAACAATCAGTATTTTGCTCAAGTTTCACGCGGCACCAATCGCGATGAAGACAAGCTCTTTCTGTCTGACTGCATTTCAAGTGCGACATGGTTGGTAAAAAGCCTGGATCAGCGTGCACGAACAATTCTGGCCGTGGCACGTGAAATCGTGCGGCAACAAGATGCTTTCTTGATGTATGGCGTGGAGCATTTGCGCCCGCTGAACCTCAAGACAGTTGCCGATGCCATATCGATGCACGAATCCACCATCAGTCGGGTGACATCCAACAAATACTTTGAAACACCTCGTGGTGTGTTTGAGCTGAAATATTTTTTCACAACCGCGATTTCTTCTTCTGCAGGTGGTGAGGATCATTCTGCCGAATCAGTGCGTCATCGCATCCGCTCGATGATTGACGGGGAAACCTCATCCAGCATTCTATCTGATGATCAGATTGTTGATTTGCTGTGCGCAGAAGGCATAGAGATTGCCCGGCGGACGGTTGCCAAGTATCGCGAAGCCATGAATATTCCGTCTTCCGTCTTGCGACGGCGTGAAAAGAATATGCGCAAGGCAATCTGATATTGTGACATTTCTGTCCACATCAACCTACAAAGGTTGATTGACAAGTGCGCAGTGCCCACATAGGTTCCGGCGCGCTGAACAGGACCAAATACGATCTGATTATATTTTGGCAAAGCAGGTCCGGATCAAACAGTCAATATTGAAAATGTCTTCAGGTTTCGTCAGACTCAACAGTCTCGAAACAGGAGTATTATGAAATCATGCAGATAAAAATCACCGGCAAGAATATCGATATTGGTGATGCGCTTCGCATTCATGTGGAACAACGCATTCAGGCTGATGTGATCAAATACTTTGATGGGATCACGAATTGCCAGGTAGTCGTGTTCAAGCAGCGTTCTGGATTTGATTGCGAAATCACACTGCACTTGAGAACTGGGCTTGATTTGAATGCCCATGGTGATGGTGGAGATGCGCATTCGGCTGTTGATATGGCTGTCGAGCATCTGGAAAAACGACTACGCCGCTACAAGCGACGCTTGAAAAATCACCACCTTGATCGCCAGGAACCTGTGGTGGCGATGCAGGCTGCATC
>JBAUGO010000436.1:0-2646 GCA_049679775.1 Anderseniella sp. | reverse complement strand
CAACTGTTATTCGATCAAGCCTGAGTGTTGGCTGTCCAACACCTACAGGAACACCCTGGCCCTGCTTGCCACATGTGCCAATGCCGGGGTCGAGTTTCATGTCATTGCCCACCATGGAAATTCTGGTCAGTGCATCAGGTCCGTTGCCGATCAGGGTTGCGCCTTTGACCGGCGCACCAATCTTGCCGTTTTCAATGCGGTAAGCCTCGGTACAGGAGAAGACGAATTTACCACTGGTGATATCGACCTGCCCACCGCCGAACGATACTGCATAAAGGCCGGACTTCACCGATGAAATGATTTCCTGAGGATCCCTGTTTCCGTTCATCATGACCGTGTTGGTCATGCGCGGCATCGGGATATGGGCGTATGATTGACGACGACCATTACCGGTGGAGCTTGTGCCCATGAGCCGGGCGTTCTGGCGATCCTGCATATAGCCGACCAGGATGCCATCTTCGATCAGTGTGGTGAATTGCGCTGGCGTGCCTTCATCATCAATGGAGAGTGATCCGCGACGATCATGCAAGGTGCCATCATCAACAACGGTAACCCCGGGACTGGCGATGCGCTGTCCCATAAGCCCTGCAAAAGCAGAGGTCTTCTTGCGGTTGAAGTCACCTTCAAGCCCATGGCCGATGGCCTCATGCAGAAGAATGCCAGGCCATCCAGGACCAAGGACTACATCCATTTCGCCTGCGGGTGCAGCTTCAGCCTCAAGTGATACCAGGCTTTGGCGCAGTGCCTCACGCGCAGCACTTCGCCAATTGTCAACGCCGACAAAGCTGGCATAGCCGGACCTGCCTCCGGTCCCATAACTGCCTGATCCACGCTTGTCGGCCTGGCCTGTCACAACAGTTACATTGAACCTGACTAACGGTCGTCGGTCGCTGAACACTTCACCGCCGGGACGGATGATCTCAATGGCCTGCCATTCTCCTGAAAGCGATACACTGACCTGCTGCACACGAGGGTCCAGTGCGCGGGTATAACTGTCCACTTCCTGCAAGAGTTCAACCTTGCTTTCGAACGTCATGCCAAGGACGGGATTATCATCGCCATAGAGGCGGACATTTGTCTGGGGTGGTGGCTGTGATACATCGCCTTTGCCAGATTGTACCGACCTAACGGTCTGGGCTGCACGTTTTATTGCAGCTTCTGACAATTCTGCTGCGTGCGCATAAGCAGATGCCTCGCCCGCAACAGCCCTGAGTCCAAAGCCCTGATTTACATCAAAGCTTGCCGTTTTTAATTGTCCGTCGTCAAATACGAGACTTTCAGATTGTCTGTATTCGAGAAACAGTTCGCCATCATCACTTTTGGACAAGGCGTCTTCGGTCATGGCCAGAGCCCGTTCAGGGCTCAAACCGGTCTCGGCAAAGAATAAATCATCAGAATTCAAGGCAGATGCCACCCGTGCTATCAGCTATTTTCCTGCAGGGCCTTGAATGAGGCGGTGAACCCATCAAGAGAGATCGGCAGCTTGATAGCGGCACCGGGAGCTTCATAGATGATGAAGTTGGCGGAACTTCCCTTTTTCATCTTTGCCAAGGTGGCAGCCTGTGCCTCGGCGGTTGCCGTGCACAAGCCAGGCGATGCCTGTGTCTGGGGCAGACACCGCACAAAAGGAACGCGTCCAACGGCCTCGCCATCGATCTCCAGCGCGATGCCGGTTGGCAGGAAAACCCCGATCGGGGCCAATATCTGCATCATGGTAGCAGATTTGCCACCCTGTTTTTGTTCGCGCATGATGAGTGACAACGCAATTTGTGGGCGTTTTTCATCGCGGCTGACCTGAACCATGGCACAAGCCTTTTCGGCCGGGATGTCCTTGCCATTTGCATCCTTGCCGGCAGGGCGTGTGTCGCACTGTACTTTCCATTTGCCGTTCTCGGCAATCAGGTCAGGAGCAGGTCTGTTGGGTGCAGCGCCTTGCTGACCACCTACACGGGGACCAAATTGCTTAGGCGAACCGGCTGGTGGTTGCTGCTGAGCGAAACCTGGAGCTGACAAGGCTGCTGCCATGCCTGCAATTGCCAGAATGGCACCTGTGTTGCGAATCATGTTGTGTGTAATGGTCACTTGCGTACCTGCTCCTTGCAGAATTTCTCTAATTTGACTGCAGCTTGTCCCGATATGAAGTTATTATATGCCAGACGTTGAATTGATTCAGCAACCCGGCTTGACAATAAAGAGACCACTGCACTGTAATAACGCTGTCTCAGAGCACTCTTCCGGTTCAAATACGGCATTATTGCGATCACGGAAGGCTGAAGAGCAAATTGGTATCTTGGTGCCTTTGCAAGCCGCGCACTTTTGACGCGCCCATTTAAGTTGCAGGCAGTGATTGATTATGGTTCAAAAGGGTTTGGAATATGGCCATGAGTATTATGGCTGTCCGTGAATTCAACGCCAAGCAGACAAAGAGTCGGCAGGCGGTTTAAAAACGAGGGAATAATGCGCAAGCTTTTCGCTGGCAGTGCAATTTTTGGTGCATCAGGCGCCGCTTCTTCAACATCGCAGGCGGCTGGACTTGGCCAGCCGGTAGAATGGCAAATGAACCTGCAGCAGGCTGCGACGCCTGTGATGGAGTTCATCCACAGCTTTCATAACGGCCTTCTGGTTGTTATTACCCTGATTTGTATA
>JBAUGO010000435.1:0-8356 GCA_049679775.1 Anderseniella sp. | reverse complement strand
GTACAGATCGTGTTTCAAAACCCTTATGGCTCGTTAAATCCACGGCAGAAAATCGGTTCAGCGCTGGAAGAGCCGCTGGCCATGAATACAGATATTTCACAGGCTGAACGCCGCGATCGTGCTCACGACATGATGAAGGCAGTCGGCTTGCGGCCTGAACATTATAATCGATATCCACACATGTTTTCCGGTGGCCAGCGCCAGCGTATAGCCATTGCCCGTGCCCTAATGCTTGATCCTGAAATTCTGGTGCTGGATGAACCGGTTTCAGCACTTGATGTGTCGATACAGGCGCAGGTCTTGAACCTTTTGGGCGAACTGCAGGAAAAGCACAAACTGGCTTACCTGTTCATTTCGCATGACCTGTCCGTGGTCAAGCATATCGCAGATGAGGTCATGGTCATGTATCTCGGCAAACCAGTGGAACATGCCTCGCGCGAACACCTGTTTGCCAACCCGCAACATCCCTATACGCAAGCCTTGCTATCGGCAACGCCGGTGCCTGATCCAGGGCAGAAGAAAGAGCGCATCGTGTTGAAAGGAGAGCTGCCGTCTCCCGTCAATCCACCATCAGGATGTGTATTTCATCCACGTTGCCCAAAAGTGTTTGATGCGTGTACCCATGAAGAACCAATCATGACTGCATCTCAAAATGCTTCTGTGTCTTGCCATCTGACAACCCGCACTTGAGCCAGTATTTGATCTTCCAAAGTCAAAGGGCTTGGCGATTTCTCACCAAGCCCTTGAAAATATTGGCTCCGCGGCAGGGATTCGAACCCCGGACCGATCGGTTAACAGCCGATTGCTCTACCACTGAGCTACCGCGGAATAATGTGTCGGCTATAGCAGACACATTTGCAGGTTTAAAGCCCTATTTGATACTTTATACAACTAAGTATGAAATCTGTTCTACCGGTTCGTTCAGCGCACTTGTAAGCGCGTTGCCAGGGACTTAATTGAGCGCACATGGCAAAAAAAGTCAAAATTGGCAATCATTCGATATCCGTGCCCGGAAATAAAACGGTGCGCGTCATCCTGGGGTATTTGCTGATTGTGGGTGGATTGCTTGGCTTCCTGCCAGTGCTCGGTTTCTGGATGGTGCCACTGGGGCTTGTTATTCTATCCATTGATTCTGTCGTGATAAGGCGTTTGCGCCGCCGTATGGAGACGAAATTTGGTCCCTGGCTCAAAAGAAGATTCCCAAAAATCGCGACTTTTCTTGGGTTGTCCCGTTCTCGCGCAAATTAGCACGAAACATTGTTGCAGAGTGTGTTGAGTTTTTTTCACTGGACAGCCAGTCGCTAATTTCCCATGCTCTGGGATAACCGACGGGCTGAGGGTGAAGATATTGAGTGTTCAAACTCATATTTCGCACGTTCGGAATAATCAAAATAGGGAGTAATCATGACTGATTTCAAGAAAAACGATCCGATATTTGGTATGCTGAGCCCATCTGAACGTGAAACGTTCATGAGCGTCATCAAGCGGGGTGCTACAAGACGCGAATTCATGGGTATGCTGATGGCTGCTGGCGCTACCGCTGCTGCATCTGGCGCAATGTTCGGAAACATATCGCAAGCACTGGCCGAGACACCGAAAAAGGGTGGCAAGCTGATTATGGCCGGTGACCAGCATGGTCCAAATGATACGGTCGATCCTGCGCTGGTAACTTCTGCAGTGGACTACTTCCGTATGCGCATGTTTTATGGCTCCTTGACACGTCTCAAGGATGATCTGAGCTATGAGCCTGAGCTGGCTGAAGAAGTCCTGACCAATGATAATGCTACTGAATGGACATTCAAACTCCGCAAGGGTGTTGAGTTCCATGATGGTTCCACCATGACCGCAGACGATGTCATCTACACGATGCAGCGTCATATGGGTAAGGATTCGGTTTCCAAGGCGGCTTCGCTAGTGGCCATGATTGATCGATGGGAAAAGATCAACGATTACGAAGTGAAGGCATATCTGAGTTCACCGAATGCAGACCTTCCTGTTGCATTGGGTACATTCCACTTCAAGATTATCAAGAATGGAACAACTGACTTCCAGACTGCTAATGGCACTGGCCCCTATAAGGTCAAGGAATTCAAGCCAGGCGTTCGTGCAATTGGTGTGCGGTTTGATAATTTCTGGGAAGAGGGTGGATACCTTGACGAACTCGAGCACTATGGTATCGGTGACCCTGTCGCTCGTCTGAACGCGTTTTTAGCTGGGGATATTGACGCACTTGGCAACCTGCCACCTAAGGCTATCGAACAGGTTGAAGCCGCTCCTGGCAAGGAAATCTGGTCCCTGAAGTCTGGTGCCTACATCAATTTGGCACCGCGTCAGGATATGGCTCAATCTGGCAACGAGCATCTATTCAAAGCAATGCAGTACCTGATGGACCGTCAACGCCTTGTCAAAGGTGTATATAAAAATCAGGCTGTGGCGGGCAATGACCATCCGATTGCACCAGCCTACTTTGACCACAGCCCTGATATTCCGCAGCGCGAGCTTGATCCGGACAAGGCGAAGTTCCATTGGGAAAAATCTGGCCTTGGCAATACTGTCGTACCTGTCACGGCTGCCGAAGTGGCTCCTGGTGCAGTTGACCAGTGTCTGTTCATGCAGCGCGAAGGCAAGAAGATTGGTGCCAACTTTGATGTGAAGACTGTGACAACTGATGGATACTGGGGCTCGGTTTGGCTTAAGGACCCGATCTGCGTGGCCTCCTGGAACATGCGTCCAACTGCCAACATTATGATGACATTGGCATTCAAGGGTGATGCAGCCTGGAACGAAACACGCTGGAAGAACGATAAGTTTGACAGCCTGCTGGTTGAGGCTCGTGGCATCACCGACCCAGCCAAACGCAAGCAGGCATATCATGACCTGCAAATGATGATCCATGAAGGCAACGGTCAGTCTATCCCTATCCACCGCAATTACGTTGATGCGGCGGCGACACACGTCAAGGGCCGGACTTATGTTCCGCTAAACAACTTCGGTGGTGCGGAATCACCAAGGACATTGTGGCGCGACTCCTGATCTATTGATTTGATAGCACTGAACCCTGTCCTCCTGATTGAGGGCAGGGTTCAAATTTCAATATGAAGGCGTCCAATGAAATCATTGATCATAAAGCGATTAGGTGTGGGGCTGTTAACAGTGCTTGCCGTTTCGCTTATCATTTTTTTTGGCACTAAAATCTTGCCCGGTGACGCCGCGCAAATACGACTTGGTCAAGAAGCTACACCGGAAAATGTCGCTGCCATGCGCACAAGGCTTGGCCTCGATAAATCCTATTTTGTTCAATACCTGACCTGGCTATCTAACTTTATGTCAGGCAATCTCGGTGTGTCGCTATCTGCTGATGTTCCGATCACAAACCTGATTGCAGACCGTTACAAGAACACGCTGATTGTAAGCGGACTTACCGCGCTGATCGGTGTCCCAATATCCTTGATGCTAGGCATCATGGCGGCGATGTATCCGGGCAGTTTGTACGATCGCATTCTAACATTCATGTCTGTGACGTTGGTCGCAGCGCCGGAGTTTTTTACCGCGACCTTGCTGGTGCTGTTTTTCGTTTTTGCGCTCGGGTGGGGCCACGCTGTTGTTGTTGGCAGTATAGAAGGCAAGGGGCTGCTTGACCTGTTGGTGCATTTTGCTCTGCCCATAACTACGCTTTCATTCGTTATCGCGTCCCAACTTATCCGCATGAGCAGGGCTGCTGTGCTGAATGTGATGAGTTCGCCTTATATCGAAATGGCTATCCTCAAGGGTGTACCGCGCAGGCGCATCATTTTCCGGCACGCACTGCTCAATGCCATTGGCCCGATTGTGAACGTGGTCGCGCTTAACCTGGCTTACCTTGTCACCGGTGTTATCGTGGTCGAGGTTTATTTTGGCTATCCGGGCCTGGCAACATTGATCGTTCAAGGCGTCCAGACTCGTGACTTTGTGCTGATCCAGGGGTTGGGTATGTTGTTTTGCCTGACTTACGTCGTTCTTATGCTGATCGCTGACATAGCGGCCTATGCTTCCAATCCACGACTAAGGCATCCAAAATGAAAAATGCCACCACCCAAGAGCATTATGTTGCGCCCTATGACGCCAATATCAGCTTTGATGAGCTGCCGGATTCAGCTCCAGGCGGAAAGTTCCGGTTTACAATTACGGGATGGATTGGGGTTGTTATTGTCAGCTTCTGGGTCATTGTCGCGGTACTTGGGCCCTTCCTAGCGCCTTATGGTGAAAACGAACTTCCGTTTCCGAATGATTACAGTGAATTTCAAGCGCCAAAGGAAGGTGCTCTGTTAGGTACTGATGTGTCAGATCGCGATATACTATCACGCATCATGTATGGTGCAGGGCGCACCATGGGTATTTCGTTTGCCGCAACTATACTGGCTTATTTCATTGGGGTTGTGCTTGGAATTGGTGCTGCAGTGTCGACGCCAAGGGTCGATATGATCATGAGCCGGATAAATGATGCCTTTCTCAGTTTGCCGACAATCATGTTGGGCCTTGTGGTAGTTGCAGCTGTCGGTTCATCCATCCCTGTGCTTGTTGTGACGGCTGGGGCTATCTATTCGAGTGTGATTTTCAGATTGTCGCGTGCGCTTGGTCAGGAAATCATGGTGATGGATTTTGTCGAGGCAGCGCGTGTTCGCGGCGAAGGACGCTGGTGGATCATCACGCGGGAAATCTGGCCAAATGCAGCCATGCCACTACTCACGGATTTTGGCCTGCGCCTGATCTACGTCATCCTTTTCATTTCGTCTTTGAGCTTTCTGGGGCTTGGCGTGCAACCTCCGCAGGCGGATTGGGGCTCAATGGTGCGCGAAAATCTCGGTGCGCTTCAGTATGGCACTTCAATCATTCCAGTTCTGGCACCGGCATTGGCCATTGCAACATTGACTGTGGCTATCAATCTCGCCGTCGATGACATCTCCGCTCATAGTGGCGGTAAACTGTCCAAGAGTATGTAGATCATGGTTACGAAAAAAACAGAAGGTGAAGTGGTTTTTGAAGTATGCGATCTGCGAATCCATGCAATTCGTGATGATGGTAGCGAACTACCTATCGTCAAGGGTGTGGACTTTCAGGTGAAGCGTGGCGAGGTCGTTGCGCTCATCGGCGAGTCTGGTTCTGGCAAGACCACCATTTCTTTGTCGGCACTTGGCTATTGCAAGCCTGGTCTGAAGTTTGCTGGCGGCAAGGCCATGTTGTTGGGTCATGATGTAACCCGCATGTCCACCGAGGAGCTTCGACCCTTCCGCGGTGAAAAGGTTGCCTACCTGGCGCAAAGTGCAGCGGCCACGTTCAATCCATCAATTCTGATCAATGAGCAGGTTACCGAGGCGCCAACACTACATGGCACAAAAACACAGGAAGAGGCGGACGCCAAGGCGCTCTCATTGTATCGGGCGCTGGAATTACCCAATCCTGAAACCATTGGTAGTCGCTACCCCCATCAGGTCTCTGGCGGGCAACTTCAACGTTTGATGGCTGCCATGGCCTTGTGCGGTGAGCCGGACCTGCTGGTGTTGGACGAACCAACAACCGCGCTGGATGTGACAACTCAGATCGAAGTGCTGAAGGCCTTCAAGAAAGTTATCAAACAGGAAGGTGCTGCTGCGATTTATGTTACCCATGACCTGGCTGTCGTGGCCCAGATCGCAGACCGTATTGTTGTTTTGTATGATGGTGAAATCAAGGAAGCAGGTCCTGTCGACACAATAATCAACAAGTCGGAACACCCATATACCAAGCGTCTGATGGCTGCAATCAAACCACTTCCCGAGGCAGGGCAGGGAGATAAGGAAACCGATCAGCATTTGCGTGACGTGCATGCACTGCAGGTCAGGGATGTTGATGCAGGTTACGGCACCATCACCAATGGGCAACCAGAATTTCGAGTGCTGCATAACATCCATGTAGATATAGGTCGCGGAAAAACGGTTGGTGTTATTGGCGAGTCTGGTTGTGGCAAGTCTACGCTTGCGCGTGTATTTGCGGGACTTCTACCGCCAACAAGCGGGGAGATACTGCTTGATGGAAAACCACTGGCCGGTTCGTTGAGAAATCGCACCAAGGATGAACTTCGCAAGGTGCAGTTTGTTTATCAGATGGCAGATACCGCACTAAACCCGAAACATCGCATAAAGGATATTCTTGGCCGACCGGTTGAATTCTACCGGAATGTATCTTCAGCGCAAAAGCATGAGCGCGTTCTCGAACTACTCCAACTTGTCGAATTGCCCAAGCAGTTTGCAGACAGGTTTCCCCATGAGCTTTCTGGTGGCCAGAAGCAGCGCGTGAATCTTGCGCGTGCCCTGGCTGCAGACCCGGAGATCGTGCTGTGTGATGAGGTGACATCCGCCCTTGATACGATTGTTGGTGCCAATGTTATTGAGTTGCTAAAAAGGTTACGCAAGGAAACCGGGGTGTCGTTTGTTTTCATATCGCACGATCTCTCGACTGTTGCTTCTTTTGCAGATCAGATAGTGGTGCTTTACGCTGGCCGTGTGGCAGAGCAGGGCGACACTGACAAGGTTCTCTCTCCCCCATACCATCCCTATACCCGACTGCTGATAGCGTCCGTACCCGAGATGCGTATTGGTTGGCTAGATGATATTGACGACAAGGAAGAGACAAAGAGCGCAATAGCCGGTGGCGTTGACCTCAACGCAATTGGCTGCCCGTTTTTCGCCAGATGTTCGCTGGCAATACCGGGGACTTGCAACAAGATCGATCCACCGCGCCGCGATGATGGCGCAGGCCATATCATAGACTGTCACCGCGAACTTTCTGAATTGGGTGGATGAGTTCGCAATGTGTCAAGGGCGGTTGATTTGGCAAATTTAACTGCTTGCCACTTCATATTTATAATTTACCGGAACTGTAACGGTTACCCCAGTATTGCTGATTACTTAGCTAACCTAAATTCCTGGTGACACGCCTTACAGCTTTTGCCCACCGCTTCAATGTTTGGCAGGATATCCTGAGCAGAGCTTGCGTTCTTGCTGGCCTCAGCCAACGCCTGCGCACTGGTTTCCATCTCTCTGGCTATGCGGATAAATTCGTCCCAGCGAGTCCATATCACTGGTAGTGCCTCGGTTGGCTTGTCTAGCGAGCCTTCCGGGAACATGTGACCGATGTGTTTGCCATGACCCGCGATCAACATTGCTGCCGCCTCAGCTTCAGTTGCACTGAATGCCTTTTCGCCTTTCAGCATGGCACCAAACGTCTTCATGCTTGTGCCTATTTCTTTCATAGCTTCCATACGTTGCATCACCATGCCAGTGGCACCATCATGGGCGATGACAAGGCTGGATGCGCTGCCGACAACGATCGTAGCGGCAAATGCCAGTTTGATGAATTTCATTGAATGTCTCACTCGTTTATTTTGTAAAAATCGAATTCCTGATACCAAGCGAATGAGGCAGACGGTAAGCTGATGCTGGCCGTCCACCTGCCAGGTTTATTTGATCTGCTTGACTATCATCCGTCCGTTCATGTCGCCGAACTCGAATTGCTTCTTGTCTCCTTGCTTCAATCCTTCGATGATCGATTTCTCTGGCGCAAAGAACACCATAGTCATACTGGGCATATCGAGGTTCTTGATTTCCTCGTGCTTGACAGTGACCTTGCTCTGGGCAAGGTCAACCTTAACCACTTCGCCGTTGGTCCATGTCACCTCTTCGGCGATTGCCGAAGTAGCAGTAATTACGAGGCCTGCTGCGAATGCAATAATTTTGAAGATTTTCATTTGTTTTTCCTTTTTAGGTTGGTGGATCAATTTGGTTTGATGGTCGCCGAAGCCTGGCGTACCGGGTGTTTGGTTTGGGCATCATTGGCGCGCATCGGTTTAGGCACCTCTCCAGTCCATTCGTAGGCAACAGTGCCTTCGGGATGCTTGTACCAGCCAGGATCGTTATAATCATCCGAGGCCAACCCATCGCGCACTTTCACAACCGAGAACATGCCACCCATCTCGACTGGGCCGAATTGCGCCCAACCGGTCATCATCGGGATGGTGTTGTCTGGCAGCGGCATCTCCATCGAACCCATTTCCGCCATGCCGTCATGCCCCATCGCCATGAACTCGGGCTGCACCCGGCGAACCATCTTCATATGGCTTCTCGGCTCAATGCCGATCTGGGTGGGGACGTCATGGCCCATTGCGTTCATGGTGTGGTGAGATTTGTGGCAATGGATTGCCCAGTCACCCTCATAGACGGCGTCGAACTCGTAGGCACGCATGCCGCCGACTGGAATGTCTATAGTTACTTCCGGCCAGCGGGCTTGCTTCGGAACCCAACCGCCATCAGTGCCCGTCACCTCGAAGTCATAACCATGCATG
>JBAUGO010000434.1:0-2918 GCA_049679775.1 Anderseniella sp. | reverse complement strand
CAGGTGTACTGTCGCTGTTAGCCTTGATGTTTGTGCTGGCATCATGTTCATCGACACCGTCGCAACCTTTTGCCAAGTCCAATGGTGCCACTACGACACCAGGCCGTATTCCTCCCCCCATCGCCATTATTTCCATGAACGGCGTGCCTCCTGACAAGGCTGGGGTGCTGGCTGATGCGCTGGCCGAGGCGGCAGGCGAGCGTGACGTGGCTATCGTGCAAGGCAACTTTTCTGATGGCTACCAGCTTGCTGGTAATTTTCAGGCGGTCAATGAAGGTGGTGGCGTACGCATCATTTATAGCTGGAGCCTGACCGGCAATACGGGTGGCGAACTGCACCGTGTCAATGGGCAGGAACTGGTCCCCGCCGTCAGCGCCGATCCATGGGGTGGGGTTAATGATGTTATCATCAAGCGTATTGCATCTGTGACCGCGGAGAGTCTGTCCACAAAGCTTGCTCAATTGGGCTTCAAGGTTCGTCAGGCTGGCGTGTTGCCTCCAACGCATACATTTGCACAAGCCGGACCAGGCGCTGAAAACGAGATTGACCTGGAAACCTATTATGGGCCGAACTCACCCTTTACCACAGCCGCCATAACACCTCGCGAACTCTATTCGATGACCCCGGAAGAGCTGGACAAGCGCCTGACAGCTGCAGCAGAAAAGCAGGCCCAGGACCAGTTGGCAGCAGCAGGGGTATCATCGCTTGATGAACTGATGGGTGAGACTGGGGGTTCATCTGGTGAAGCGCTGCTACCATCGCCAGGAAAGCCCGCAGCAAAAAAATCACTACCACCTGTTCAAGATCAGCAGCTGGCACAAGAACAGCGACTGGCGCGAGAGCAGCTGGCAACCGCGCAGCCGGCACCTGATCCCAAAACCGAGATTGCCAGCAATGATCCAGCACAAGCATCACAAGTGTCGGGCGGCAATATTGACAAGGTCGCGCTGGTAGGGGTGACGGGATCGCCAGGGCGGGGCAATGACGAGCTTTATCGCGCCATGCGCAAGATACTGCGGCAGGCGGGTTGGCCGGTTGTCAGAAAGCCCGGCAAGGGCACGCTTGCGATTAGTGGCAGTGTTGAATTGGGCGATGCAAATGGGGGTGTTCAACAGGTGAGACTGGCATGGGCTGTCATGCTGCCAACAGGCAAGGTGATTGGCACGGTTCGCCAGGAAAATGATGTACCTGCCGGTTCGCTCAACGAGGGCTGGGGGCAAACCGCAGGATTTGCTGCAGAAGCGGCAGCTGAAGGCATTTTCAATCTGGTTGGCCAGATTCAATCCAACTAGTGGTAATGCTCAATGGCCTTTGCGCTGTTGAAAATCTCATCTACATGTGGACTTACAGCAATCGGGTGTTGGCATATGGGCCTGCATGGTTGTAATAAAACTGACATCACGGCTGGATCACAGGGCGATACTGGATATGAAACTTGTTTCGGGAAATTCCAACCGGCCATTGGCGGAAGCCATAGCGGCCTATCTCAACCTGCCCTTGACCAAATGCACCGTACGGCGATTCGCCGATATGGAAGTGTTTGTCGAGATTCAGGAGAATGTACGCGGCGAAGACGTGTTCGTTGTTCAATCAACGTCATTTCCAACCAATGACCATCTGATGGAGCTGCTGATCATCATTGATGCGCTGCGACGTGCTTCGGCAAGGCGCGTTACGGCGGTTGTGCCATACTTTGGCTATGCACGACAGGATCGAAAGCCAGGACCGCGCACACCCATCTCCGCCAAGCTTGTTGCCAACATGATTGAACGCGCCGGTGCTGACCGCGTGTTGACCATTGATCTGCATGCTGGCCAGATCCAGGGCTTTTTCGATATTCCAACGGATAACCTCTATGCAGCACCTGTCATGGTGCGAGACATCAAGGACAACAAGGACAGGTTTTCAGGCTCGGAAGTGTGTGTTGTGTCGCCTGACGTTGGCGGTGTGGTTCGGGCGCGGGCGCTGGCAAAACGCATTGGTGCCCCATTGGCCATTGTCGACAAGCGGCGCGAACAGGCCGGTGTTTCCGAAGTGATGAACATCATTGGTGAAGTCGATGGCATGTCATGCATTCTGGTGGATGACATTGTTGATTCCGGCGGTACGCTGTGCAATGCGGCTGAAGCGCTGCTGGAGGCGGGTGCATCTGATGTGTCGGCCTATATCACCCATGGCGTATTATCCGGCGGGGCGGTGGCGCGTATCACTGCATCAAAGCTGAAACAGCTTGTGCTGACAGACAGCATTCAGGCAACCGAGGCGGTTCGTGTGTCCAGGAATATCCGCGTGATAACGATGGCCAGCCTGATTGGTGAGGCGATCAAGCGGACATCATCTGAAGAATCAGTCTCCAGCCTGTTTGACGATTGACCCGGCGATGACTGTTCTCGCGAACATGGGTCACGTCATCCACCACGAAATAATCCCGGCGCGCGCGCCATGGTCGCGCATCATCAAGGCCGGCGAAGCTCTGCGCATCATCGACACGCACGGAGCGCAGGCGGTGGATTTCCTCTGCTACAACGCCGCCGATCCGGCAGAGCGTTATCACGCACCTAACACGCTGAAGGCTGCTGGCACCATTCTGCTGACAAAGGGCCACACGTTGTATTCCGACAAGGCGCGCGCATTGTTCGTCATCGAGGAAGATACGTTCGGCGGGCACGACACCATCGGCGGCTGCTGCTCGAAGCCGTCCAACGAGATGCTTTATGGCGTTGCCAACGAGGGTTGCCGCGAGAACTTTCTTGCGGCACTGGCGCAGCATGGGCTGGGCTGGAAGGACGTGGTGCCCAACGTCAACTGGTTCATGACCGTGCCAGTAGGCGCGGCCGGTGAGGCAGCCATTGCGCTGGGTTCGTCGAAGCCGGGCGATCAGGTCACGCTTCGTGCGCGGATGGACGTGCTGGCGGTGA
>JBAUGO010000433.1:0-6570 GCA_049679775.1 Anderseniella sp. | reverse complement strand
CCTGTAAACTCCTATCAGATGTGTGCAAACGGTTACAGTTTTTATTATGCCATTTTTACACACTTTCTGGTGTAATTTAAATTACTGATTCTCAAAGGCGCTAGATACGTTTGCGCAAGGTTGGGTTGCTTGACAGCAATAGCATGATGTTCTGCGGCATGTTGCCGAGCAACAGCAGGACATTGGCAAGCAACACGCCAGTCCACCAAGAAAAATGGAGTAAGATAGCAAACAAGGCAAATGCAATAGATGCGGCAAGGAAGAGTGACCCATCGGCAACAGACATCCAACTCCCAATCGTAACCAGCACAAAGAGCATCCCGCCGCTTAAGGCAGCAAAGATATCGTTGCCTGTGTAAAGAGAGACACAGGCAACGACGACAGCAACAGTCTCAATCAAGGCCCACACGCGCAAGAAGCCGAGCGGGCGTTCATTCACAGACGACATTCGAGCTACTTTCTAGCGTGCCGCGGGGGCTTGACCAGGCGATTATCAAGAAGAACCGCGAGAACAGACCCAACGACCGCAGCTTCAACATTGTGGCCATCATCAGCCAATTGGCGAATGTAGGCCATCATCACTTCACAAGAATTCATCCCTTTTACAAAGGGCACAGGTAAATCGGCAATAGGGAAGCTCATACCATTCGTTATCTTGTCTGCTTCGACTTGAGCGACATACACGTCCTCAAGGCTAAACAGGCCCATCTGCATATCAGCTTCGATCATCTGATTAATGATCATCTGCAAGGTGCGCTGATCGACCGGCTTATTTCCGTACAACCGAGCAAGGTCAAGTTGCCGCTCGTGAGAGAGATCAACCAGCAATTCGGCGTGGCTCAATGGCAATACGCCTTGATTGACGAGCGTATGGAGCGCCGGCGCTAACTTCAACAAGGCGATCCGACTTTTCACAACAGCCACACTCACACCAGCCTTTTCGGCTATCGTAGCGAATGACCACTTGAACTCATCGATCCGACGCTGGTATGCTGCTGCCTCTTCAATCGGCAGCAGGTCGGCTCTACTAGTATTTTCAGCCAACATAATGGCGCTAGCTTCCTCATCGGTCAAGTCACGCACAATCACCGGCATTTCGGCCCAGCCGAGCAAGAGCATTGCCCTCGTGCGTCTCTCGCCGGCAACAATGCCATAAGTCCCGTCTTTCAGAGGCCGAACGGTTGGCGGCTGCGCCAAGCCGTTGGTGGCAATGCTCTTGGCCAGTTCCTGCAACCCTGCCGGGTCAAACTCCTTGCGGTCATTCCCCTCCGCATGGATCAGGTCGCCGGCAATGTGTTGAATCTCGGTCATACAGTCACCTTTCTCTGATACAATACCAACAACTATTTATATTGTATCATTTTACAGCATAATATAGAGTATGTTAACTTACGAATATCGGACGTATATTAAGATGGTTGCCGGCGCACGCGCTGGGTGAATTCGCCGATTACGGCCCGCGCGTGAATCCGCAACAGCGGACATTTTGTCCGATAACCAAGTCGCCACGATCGGATCGGATCCAGCAAAGGCCGATCATCGATCGGCATGGCGCGTGGCGCGGGATCGATGATTACTTTGGCCATCGAAAGCCAGCCTCTTTCAGAACTTGACGCAACCTCTCTTCGGTGACTGGATGCAACAGGATCTTATCGGCGTTGTCATTCAGCCAGGGCTGCATATTGGGGTCGTTGTTATAGGCGATACCGGCTCCCCACCAATCCGCGGCCATCTCACGGACAAAGTTCTCCGGCATTTCGATTAGCGTGGGGATCGTGTTGGGAATGAGCCAATGTTGCCAATGATGGGGGTTCGCGTGAAGGTGATGAAGGAACGCAGCAGCGAATTCGTCTTCGTTGTCTTCGCCCATGGCGTGCTTGCGAACATAGGCTAGGAACTCGGCATCGCTCCACTTGCTCCCATCATGCTCAAACAATTGTTCCTCCGGCACACGCAATATCTTGCCGGCATCCTGCACGGCGGAGACGTGGGATCGGAGATTATTCAAATACAGTTGAACAGGCCCAAGCGGCAAATTGTACCGCATGGACATTTCTTCGGCGCGGTAGTATTCGCTGTCAAAACCAAGGATAATATGATTCACGATCTCTTCCTTCTCATCCCCGCGAGAATGCGGGTTCCAAGTTGCTGCATCGGGTGATGCTTTGCGGTGTGACATGAGTGGCATAGAGCTTCTAGGTCATTCAACCGCTAGTGCCCAATCCGCTCATAGGTTGAATGATGCAAATCGAGTCGATAGCCTCGCCGCCGATCTTTATGCGGATCAACCCGCCCACAGTCGGCGCATGTGTAGCCAACACTGGCAAGCTTCCTTTTGCGAAGCTGACGCCAATGGTGTGAACATAAATAGGCTGCATACCAGGATTGATTTCCTACCTTACGTAGACGTTCCCAGCTCTTGGTTTGTTCTCTACGGTTAACCATTTCGTGTACATCAACAAGTATAAAATAAACAGATGTTTTATTTCAATCTGTTTTTTATGTGTAAACAAAGATGATAGATGACGAAAATATCAGGGTAAATAATTTATCGCCAACAATACCTTACATCCTTCTAACAATTTTATAATACATGCCCGTATTGTAAACGGATGGCAATCGTTGGGAAAATTGAGGGATGGCTTACGCACGCCAAAAGGAGCTTACGGGCTGGCTCCCCCTTCAATCTAGGGTGCCAGCCAAGGCGTTAAGTGGAGACGGGAGTGAGGAGAGATGAGGGTTCGGGCAGTTCGCGTTGTGCCCACAAGAGCCGACGCCGGCGACAGTCGCCACACAGCGCCTCTGCAACGGTGAATGGGAAGACGGTGCCGCAGTCACGGCAGATGCAATCAAAGAGCGTTTCGCCCCAAACATAGCTTTGGCAGACGTTCCTGATGCTCTCTGCCGTGAGGTTCAACGCAAACTCAAGGCCGCGTCCGGCATTGGCCAGACGGAAGCATTTAAGCAAGATGATCGCCTCTTGCTCACTCACAGCTGGATCGGAACCAACGGGGATCAGGGGAACCATGTCGCCAGGATATTGAGCGGCGGCAATGATCGCTTTCTTTAGCCCGGTCTTTGATGCCGGCATTTTGCAATCAATGTACCAGTATAATTTACCGAGGTCGCCGACCGCTTTTGCGCCGGCCAACAATTGATTAATGCGTGTTCGCGTGACAAATTGATCCATTTTTGACGACGCCTAAAAATACTCTCAACAGGCCCTCAAACGGCTCTCAACAGGCTCTCAATCTCAATCAGCCAACAGTTGCGTGACCGGCCAGCAGAATTCCCGAATGAAGTCGGGCAACGCCGCTTCCGATAGCCGATTGTTCTCGTCGTCGGTAACAACCGTGGAGCCGTCTTCTTGGCACCGAATGAAAAAGCTTCGGCACAGGATCACGGTGCCACCAAAAAAGTCGGCGCGATTCAGAGCGCTAAAGGCGCTCCGACTGACAACGACAATTTCACCTGGGATGGTCACCTCGGAGGCAAGCTTCTTCTGTAGCTCTCGTAAATAGCCAGTGTCAGCAGATTCTCCCCGCGCTTTGAGGGTGTAGATTGTATTGATGCAAGCGTGCAGGTTCAACCCGGCAACAGTTCGTTCGTCCATCTTTTTCTTTCTTTGTGGATTCATGACGCAAGTTCAACTGTGCGCTGAGGGGCAAGCGGGCATTCATCGCTTGCAACAAACGTAGACCAATCCTCGCCGGTGATCATGGCAAACATACTCGCAATCGCCTCTTCGTCGCTTGGCGCAAAGACCCCCAACCGAACGCATTCAGCGAATGCGGTCCGAATCTCATCCTGGAACACTTGACTCACGGCAGTTGCTTTAGCACCAGACCGCAGCCAGTGAGCGGCGACAATCGTAAACATGAGTTCCAACAGTACAGACTCGCGCTTCGTGAACATGGCAACCGCCTTTCGACCTGTTAAATAAACAACTGGGAAGAGCGCCATAGCCCCTGGTTACCCTTCGCCGGCACAGGCTCGGCCAGATTCCGAACATCTTCAAGAATCCATACGACCGGCCCAAAGAACCATCGATCCACGGCAGGATCGTAATCACGACCGCTCTTGCCGGCAAACTTGGTCACGGCACCGCCGTCACGGGTCCACACGACGCCAGAAAGTACAGCGGTAGCCACAATGGCTCCGGTAACCAAATTAGTCGTCGTGACGGCCGCCAACTTCGGTTCGATCTCAGCCGCGGCGCGCCATTCGCTGATTTCGATATTCTTGCTGGCGTGGAGGGCAATGCGCCGGCCAAGCAAATCGAGACTTGGTGCCCAGGTCCGGTTTTCTGCACGTTTGTCGAATGCCGTGATGCAATAGAGCCACGGCTGCTTGAGGCTCAGCGTAGGAAGAACAGCGCCTTTGGGTTTGGTTGGAGCGAGTAAAGTTGTTCCCATTTCTTTCCCTTTCAAAGCAATACATCGTCATCCTCGTCAACATCATCAAGGTCGACACTGGTGCCACCAAGCACCGTGCGCACATACAAATCACCGCTAAACAACTGCCGCTTGAATTCTTTCATTCGTAGGGCGACACGCTTGCAGGCGTGGGAGTCCAGGCGTTCTTTTGAGCCGTCTACAATAAGGCCATCGGGCAACAACCACGGGTTTCCGTCAGAATCAAACTTTGGCGATGGTTCAGTATTGGTTTTGGCCGCTGGCTTGACTGTGGGATTGGTGGCAGAAGCAGAGCGCTTCCGTCCGCGCTTTGGTTTCGGAGGGACGTACAGTTCAGACACGATTGATGCTCCGATCTACAGAAAAGCCTCCAGGGTACCGGGCATTCAGCTTCTCGATATTAGACACTAGCACCTCGTCAATGGTCAGGTCATGAACCTTCGCCAGAGCACACAGAGCAGCCGTGATCCGCTGGAGCGACGAATACAGAATGTCGCCTGCGTCAACGGAAGCCAGATAGGTCGCCACGCTGGCCATGACGCCTTGACTAGCCTGGGCATGCAGGATGAGCGCCAAAGAATCAACAGTGATGCCTACGCTAGCCGGCAAAGAGACACGGCGGCGCTTCTCGACAAAATCGGCAAAGTCGAGTTCGACAAGTTCGCACAGGCAGGCAACATACCAAAACGTATCGCCTAACTCATCGCTCAGTTTGGCGATATCCAACTCGTGGCCATGACCAAGCCACTTTTTACAGAGATTGGCAATTTCGCCAATCTCGCCGCCGAGGGCTGCGATCCACAACTGACACTGAAAATCATCATCGCTGTAGGATGCGGCCTTGCCGATAGCGAATTCTTGGTAAATCTCGACGACGGAGCTATCGGCGGGTGGAACCTTAGTGGGAGATTCAATCGCTGTAATCAATGGGAGACTCCAAAGGGTAGATTTTTCAGATCGGACTCGTCGTGATATTCCATGCTGCGCGCCAGCGCATAGCCTGCGCCAGACATAGACAGTAGGTAGATGTATGGCTTTTTCTCTTCATCAGTCCGAAGCTCATTCTTGGCACGGCGGCTATCGTTAAGCGCAAACAGCTTCACAAGCAACCGGCGCTTGTTGACCATCAGAGACTCAACAGACATCGTAAAACCATTCTTGTCGAGAATGGCCAGAATGCTATCGAGCGCGGCAAATCGCGGGGCTGCATCCATCAGTATTTTCACGAGTTCAGTTTCAAGTTCGGTTAAGTGTCCAAAGTCAGAGAGAGGGAAATCTCCAAAGGGACGTAGGTAACTCAGTATGCGCTCCCCAAGTGCATAGGGGATCGTCACGTCTTCGTGTTCATTGTTGTGACCGAGATGTTGCGCCAGCAACAAGGCGAGATGCTCGGCGTAGGCGGGTTCTACGAGGACGGGCCGCTTGGGTTTTGTCATTTTTTTTCTCCTGCAAAAACGATTAGGGAAGCAACGATGCGGATTGTGCGGCCAAGAAACTAGCTGCAACAAGGCGTCGTCGTCGCCTGGTGTATTTATTGTATTTTATTTAAAAATGAATTTTAGTAATAAATCTTTCAAATTTTAACGGATTCCAGAAAACATTTGAGACAAAAAGGTATTTAATTTTTATTGTATCATATTCTCAAATGGTATAATGAAATTTATCTTACTGAAATGCTAGAATTGCCCATTCAATAAGAATGGGTGATCTGCCTACACTTTTACCAAGAATGATTCACCTGAATGATTCAGGTGAATCATTCGCGCTATAGAGAGAATTACTAGATCGGATCTTGTATTATATTGATCTCTATATATTACCTGAATGGTACAGGTGAATCATTCAGGTGAATGACTAGCAATCGGTGCATCTTTTTTACTCGTGTAAAAACCAATTTTGCGTAAGCAGAATTTAAACAAAACTGGTGGGTAATCTTACACTTTCGATACTCAATATTCAGGTGAATGATTCAGGTGAATCATTCACCTGAATCATTCGCAAAAACGGCCGCTTTGATGACAATTAGAACTTTTCGTAAACCGCTTCGTCTGAATATTTGGCACCAATATTCCACATGGTATACTACGCATAGCACTCGTACTTATTTCAAGGACAAACCAATGGCTGACGGCTTCTACGTAGAACACGGTACGGT
>JBAUGO010000432.1:0-5322 GCA_049679775.1 Anderseniella sp. | reverse complement strand
CCCCAGTAGATGTCTTCTTCCGGTTCCCAAATGTCAGCGCGGCCGCCACCAAAACCGAATGTCTTGAAGCCCATGGATTCAAGGGCGCAATTGCCTGCCAGGATCATCAGGTCGGCCCAGGAAATTTTCTTGCCGTACTTCTGTTTGATTGGCCAGAGCAGGGCGCGTGCCTTGTCCAGGTTGCCGTTGTCGGGCCATGAATTGAGCGGGGCAAAGCGCTGTGAGCCTGAGCCCGCGCCGCCGCGACCGTCCTGAATGCGGTAAGTGCCGGCTGAATGCCAAGCCATGCGGATAAAGAACGGGCCGTAATGACCATAGTCCGCTGGCCACCATTCCTGGCTGTCGGTCATCAGGGCTACGAGGTCTTTCTTCAATGCCTTGAGATTGAGCTTCTTGAACTCCTTAGCATAGTCGAATGCCTCTCCCATCGGGTCCATGACAGGGGAATTCTGGTGCAGGATTTTCAGGTTGAGCTGATTTGGCCACCAATGCTGGTTGGCGGTCGAACCGGTTGCCTTATAGGCATTGGCGCCGTGCATCACAGGGCATTTGCCTGCGCTGCCTTCGTTCATTTCCTTGACTTCTGCGTCCATGGTTTTCTCCAATCGAGGGTTTGACTGCCCGTGCGTTAATCTGCAATTTTGTGAATTGTATGATGCGACAAGCGCTCATGCTCAACATAGCAAGCGCAATACATTAGGTAAATTCGTATTTTCTAATATTGTTGATAAGATTATCTTATTTACAGTGTTGCTCCTTGCTGATCTACCCACCCGCTGTAGATAACTCACCTGCTAGCGCATTTTATGCTTCCCAGTCTTCACGACTCTGGCTATTCCATAACTCCCATGGCGCGATATATTTTCATCACTGGCGGCGTGGTTTCCTCGCTTGGTAAAGGTTTGGCTTCAGCCGCACTTGGGGCTCTGCTGCAGGCGCGTGGCTATAAGGTGCGGCTGCGCAAGCTTGATCCCTATATCAACGTTGATCCCGGTACCATGTCACCCTATCAGCACGGCGAATGCTTTGTGACTGATGATGGGGCAGAAACGGACCTCGATCTTGGCCATTATGAGCGCTTTACCGGCCGACCTGCCAACCAGTCCGACAACATAACAACGGGCCGTATCTATCAGGACATCATCGCCAAGGAACGCCGTGGTGATTATCTGGGGGCCACGGTGCAAGTGATCCCGCACGTGACCAATGAAATCAAGGCGTTCGTGCTGGATGGCAACGAGGCTTATGACTTTGTGCTGGTGGAAATTGGCGGTACGGTGGGCGACATCGAGGGTTTGCCGTTTTTCGAGTCTATTCGCCAGCTGGGCAATGATCTGCCGCGCGGTGGGTGCATATATCTGCATTTGTCCTATATGCCTTATATTGCTGCGGCAGGTGAATTGAAGACCAAACCTACACAGCACTCGGTAAAGGAGTTGCGCTCTATCGGTATCCAGCCGGACATCCTGCTGGTGCGGGCAGACCGTGAGATTCCAACGGATGAACGCCGCAAACTGGCGCTGTTCTGTAATGTCAGGCCGGAAGCTGTTATCCAGGCGCTGGACGCGAAGTCGATTTATGATGTGCCGATGGCCTATCACAAGGAAGGGCTCGACCAGCAGGTACTGGATGCGTTCGGCATTGATCCCGCACCTTCGCCCCAAATGGGCATTTGGCAGGATATCAGCCACAAGATACACAACCCCGAAGGCGAGGTGACCATCGCCATCGTCGGGAAATATACCATTTTGAAAGATGCTTACAAAAGCCTGATGGAAGCGCTGGTGCATGGTGGCATGGCCAACATGGTCAAGGTGAACTTGCGATGGGTTGAGAGCGAGGTTTTTGATTCCGAAGACCCGGAGCAATACCTGCAAAGTGTCGACGGCATTCTGGTGCCGGGTGGTTTTGGCGAGCGCGGATCGGAAGGCAAAATCGCTGCGGCACGCTATGCGCGCGAACGCAAGATCCCGTATTTCGGCATCTGTTTCGGCATGCAGATGGCCGTGGTTGAGGCCGCTCGCAATCTTGCGGGCATTGAGAAAGCGTCTTCATCGGAATTTGGCGATACGTCTGAACCGGTCGTTGGCCTGATGACGGAGTGGTTGAAAGGCAACCAGCTTGAAAAGCGTGAGGCTTCCGGCAATCTGGGTGGCACGATGCGACTGGGTGCTTATCCGCACCCTCTCAAAAAGGGCACAATGATAGCGGAGATCTATGGCAAGTCCGAAGTCTCCGAGCGTCACCGGCATCGGTATGAAGTGAACATTGATTACAAGGAACGGCTGGAGAAGGCTGGTTTGATTTTTTCCGGTATGAGTCCGGATGGCCTGCTTCCCGAAACAATCGAATACCCGCGTGAAGTGCATCCATGGTTTATTGGGGTGCAGTATCACCCTGAGCTGAAATCACGTCCGTTTGAGCCGCATCCCCTTTTTGCTGCATTTATAGAAGCAGCGGTTGAGCAAAGCCGCCTGGTATAGGTATCATCTGGTTATGAGAATGATGTTGAAGCTGGTCGTCAGGGTCTGGCTGGTGTTATGTTTGGCACTGGCAGTGGCAGGCGTTGCCCATGCACAAGACAATGATACGGTCAATAATCCTGCCGCAACCAATCCGGCTGCTAAGCCAGCGGACACTCCAAAGCCTGTCGTTGATGCAAAGACAGCGGCAGTCGTTGCGGCAGCATTGCCGACTGGTATCCTTGAGGCATCCGGACGGGCAGAGCGCGCCGCCGATGATATATCCAGAACGATTGAGGATCTGAAGCGCAAGCTTGCCACGCCATCGCTTTCGCAAGTCGAACTTGCCAAATCTCGTGAAGAACTTGAAAAACTACGAGAGCAGGCTAATCAGTCAGACGCTGAATTATCCGAACCCTTATCGCAGCTGGACCAGCTTGTATCGCGTCTTGGTCCGTTGCCGAAGGAAGGTGAAACTGAACCGGACGCTGTTTCAGCGCAACGGGCAAAACTTGCCGAGGTCCGCAACAAACTTCTGGCTGCACGAGCGCAGCTTGCTCTGGCGGCAGGTGCAGCTGATCAACTGGCCACTCAAGCGGGCCAGATCGAGCGATCAAGATTTCGCGACAATCTGTTCAGCAAGGGAAAGTCGATTTTCCAGCCATCGTTATGGTCGCAAGGTGTTGCTGCAATCCCGACATTGTGGGCAAGAACAGTTACGTTATTCCATGGCTTCAAGACCCGCATTGTTGAGGAACACAACGAGTGGACGCCGTGGTTCCTGATTGTCGCATTTGTGGTACTGTTGGCTGCCGGGTACAAGGCGTGTCGGGTGCTGGCACACAAGGTGCGCTCAGATTCAACGGAAATAGGTGCGCTCGGCAAATTGCTGCGCGTTGTGGCTGTTTCGCTGGGTTATGCACTTATTTCTATCGTTTTTCTGCTTATTTACCTGATGTTGTACACATCGGCTGCAGATGACGAGCCGCGGCTTGATCGTCTGTTTGTTGCGTTCGCGGTTGCCATGATTGGTCTTGCCTTTGCACGCGGTGTGACGCGCTCCATTCTGTCGCCAACGCGCCCTGACTGGCGCATCGCAAACCTGTCCGATCATGGCGCGTCAATGTGGCTATGGCTGATCACTCTTGGGATCGCGCTGATAAAACTCAATGAGTTTGTCAGTGAGCTTTCGGCAGTGGTTAACATGACCGGTGAGTTTCTTGCCCTGAGGCAGGCGGTCCTGACCATCATACTCGTGGTCATTGTTGCCAAGCTGATCCTGAGCGCCAGACGTGACAAAGGATCAGAAGAAGCTAACGCAGGCAAGTCAGAGTTTTTTGGATGGGCGAACCTGCTTATTCAACCCGTCTGGCTGCTGCTTCTGGTCAGCATCGTGGCAATGGTGGTGGGTTATCAGACCTTTGCCCTCTATCTGGTCAGCAACATTTTTACTGTGGGGGTCACGGTCAGTTTCCTGTACTGCCTGCGCCGTCTGGCGGACGCATTCGTATCTCAAAGCGTTTCCCCGAACAGCCGTGTTTCGAAAATGCTCAAGTCGGCGTTTTCCATGTCCCAGCGCAGCATTCAGCGGTTCGGAATTGCGCTGAATGCGGGTGTTGATATTTCAATACTGTTTCTGGGCCTGCCAATTTTGCTGGCGGTTTCACCGCTGACCTGGGTTGATATCAGAGGCTGGATCTCCACAGCATTTTTCGGGTTCAAGATTGGTGACATTACCATTTCATTGTCGGCAATCTTGTTGGCTATCGGGGTATTCTTATGTGGTCTGTTACTGACGCGCTACATAACGTCTTGGCTGGACAGGCGCATATTGGCGCCAACGGAAATGGATGCCGGTGTGCGCAATTCAGTGCGCACAGGTGCTGGATACCTGGCGACAATCGTGGCGTTACTGGTGGCGTTTGCCGCGGCGGGGGTGGACTTCGGCAATATCGCCATTGTTGCTGGTGCGCTTTCGGTTGGTATTGGTTTTGGCTTGCAATCCATCGTCAACAATTTTGTATCGGGACTTATTTTGCTGGCTGAGCGCCCGATCAAGGTGGGTGACTGGGTGAACGTTTCGGCAGGCGAGGGCACCGTTAAACAGATCAATGTGCGCTCAACTGAAATTGAAACATTTGATCGGTGCTCGATTATCGTTCCGAACTCTAGCCTTATCTCGGAGAATGTGCAGAACTGGACCCACGGCGACATGATGGGGCGCTGCAAGTTCATGGTTGGGGTCAGCTACGATGCCGATCCGCAGCAGGTGCATGATATCTTGCTCAAGTGCGCTGAAGCCCATCCGCGCGCTGTGTCGTTTCCACCTGCAACGGTGTTGTTCAAGGATTTTGGTGCAAGCTCGCTGGATTTTGAGGTGCGTGTATTCATCGACGATATCTGGTGGGTGAGTTTTGTGGCAAGCGATTTGCGATTTGCCATACACAAGGAACTCAAGGCTGCCGGTATCGAGATTCCATTCCCGCAGCAGGACATTAATGTGAGAGGTTTGAAAGAAGCTTTGATTGAAGGCAGGAAAACCGATGGCAGGGCTTGATCATATCGTCCATTGTACGGCGGACTTTGAGGCATTGCGCACCGGCATGACGCAAGCTGGATTTACACTGACACCCCCGGCCGAGCATCCATTTGGCACAGGCAATTCACTGGTTCAGTTAAACGGCTTTTTTCTGGAATTCCTGCATTTGCCCAATCCGCACCTGGTGCCTGTTCCGGGTCAGGGTGAATTCGGGTTTGCCGCGTTCAATCAGGAATTCATGAAGGACGCCACAGAAGGCTGCTCCATGCTGGTGTTTGAGGCGAAAGATGCAGCATCAGAGCAGAACCGGTTTGAAACCGC
>JBAUGO010000431.1:0-7896 GCA_049679775.1 Anderseniella sp. | reverse complement strand
ATCATAGAGCTCGTGTTCTGCTGCAACATCAACAATGCGCGATGACAGGTCAATGCCGGTACGATGAGAGGTAATATCTGCCAGGGCCACTCCGGCAAGGCCAGTCCCGCACCCCAGGTCAAGCAAGCGTTGATAAGGCCCTGGTCTTTGCTCGTCCAGAGCTTGACGTAGCAGCAGAGGTACATGGTAGCCAAGCTTGTCCACCAGTATGTCGTCAAATACCTCAGCGTGTTGGTCAAACAACATGGCGATATAAGCTTCTGGCGCGCGCGCGGGCACCCCGCCCAGGCCCATGGCAGCAAGCCGTACAACCGCTCCGCCGCAGTCTTCCGGGTCAAGCTCCAGAACGCGGGCATAGAGTTTCGCAGCCCCGGCATGGTCACCAGCCTTTTCCAGCGCCAAAGCACTGTTATAAGCTTCGGCCAATTGCTCTTCAGGGTCTTTCTCTTTCATGAGTGCGATATAGGACACTGCAAGCCTAACAGGAAGTGCCAATGTTAACCGGACGTTTGATCAAACAAATCTGGCAGGTCCTTCAGATTGCCCCTTTGCTATGATGCTGACAATGTGGAAGGTGTAATTCACCAAAAGACGTATGAGCGATGCAAGAAGGAGCAATGGTATTTGTCAGATGCCGATAAGCGTGATGGTCCAGTCCAGATACGGCTGACCAAGGATGGCGATCTGGCCAGAGCATATGGGTTAACGCTCACCGCGATGGATATCCGGTCGGTTATCACCACTGAGAAAGGTGGGTACGGAGTTTATGTGTCACCTGAAGATGTTCTGCGCGCCAACTGGGAGCTGGACCAGTACGATGCAGAAAACACAACTGGTACAAAAAGCCTCAAAACTCACTCTGCACGTGCCACTTACACCGTTTCATTCACAACGACTGCGCTCGCCTATGCTGCAATCTTGACCTTTTTCTTTGGAGCGGCCCGCCGTGGGACATTTGAGATAGACTGGCTCGGGGCAGGGGCCATGGTTTCCCATCACGTCCTGGCAAAATTTGAAATCTGGAGAACTATCACAGCACTGACCTTGCATATGGACTTTGCCCATCTGGCTGGCAATATCGCGTTTGGCATCATGTTCGTTTATTTGCTGTCCAAGGAAACCGGCACTGGTATTGCCTGGGTGTCCATGGTCATGGCCGGTGCTGCCGGCAATCTGTTGAATGCTGTCTGGCAAACGCCGTCGCACATCTCGATAGGTGCTTCAACGGCAGTGTTTGCTGCAATTGGGCTGATGGCAGCGCTCAAGCACAAATGGCGGCCACCTGAGGTGTCCTTGCGATATTGGGCGCCACTTGGAGGAGGTTTGATGCTGGTGGCCTATCTGGGTTTTGGAGGAGGCAACACCGACATAGGTGCACATGTTTTCGGATTTTTTGCTGGTATGGCGGGAGGCTGGTGGCTATCTCGCAAGGACAGGTCATGGTTTGGTGATGAAGCCAGGCAATTGCATGGGTTGAAACTTGCTGCAGCATTGCTGGCGGCGTCATGGGCGCTGGCGTTGATGCTCTGAAGCGGACAAATGGCAATGGCGTGCGACCACGAGTGGTAATCTGTGCCTGGTTGCCCTTCGGCTTCGCCGGAGCGATTCAGAACCGCTTGATGTTCGTGCTTGCGAATTCCATAAAGGTGCGAATTCGAGCTGCGTTGGCGAGATCGGCGTGAGTGAGTAGCCACAGATAGTTGTGGCAAGGAGCATGAGCAATGCCGAGCTGCTGCAGACCCGCAATCCCCTCGCCCAGGTAGCTCGGCAGCATCACCGCGCCGTGGCCACGCTCTGCTGAATATGCCAGTGCCAGGATGCTGTCGGCGGTCATCACCACATTAGCCCTGGGGACGTGCTTCTTGAGCCATAATCCCGGGGTTGAGTTTGCCAGAATTTCGCCTGGAGCAAGCCAGTGTAAATCTTCAAGCCGGGTTGGGTTGTGGCGATTAATGTAATCGCTTGATGCGTAGAGCTGAAACTCGAATTCTGCAATGCTTTCACCAACCAGCGTTTCCGGCTTGGCCGGTGCTGGTCTGATGGCCACATCTGCATCTCGCCTTGTCAGCGACAGGATTGAGTTGGTGACTGAGACATCCAGAATGATGGATGGATACAGCTTTCGGAAATCTGCAAGACAATCGCCAACAATGGTATGTAGCAGTGTGTCTGTCGTTGTCAGCCGGATCGTGCCTTCAAGTTTCAGGTCTTTACCGTATATCTTTCGCTCCAGTTCCCATACGACCCTTTCCACGTCCTGTGCTGTCTCAAGAAGTTGCTGTCCTTCTGCAGTTAGCTTGTAGCCATCCGGTCGCCGGTCGAAAATGGTCGTCGAGTGAAGGGTCTCGAAGGAGGTGATCCGTCGTTGTACCGTGGAATGGTTGACGCCAAGGGCGCGTGCTGCTGCTGCCAGGGAGCCATGGTTTGCAACGGCAAGAATGTACTGCAAGTCACTCCAGTCCAACCTGTGCATTTACGCACATTCCTTGTGTAAAAATTACGAGTTTCTGATTGTTTGTGCATACCATATTGTACGCCACAGGTATTGTGAAGCGTGATTTGAACAGGGAGAACTGAAGATGAAACGCGTGTTTGTGACTGCAATTGTTGCGGCAGGTCTGGCGGCTGGTGCCACATCGGCCTTTTCGGGAGAGGCTGAAGACAAAGCCATCAAGGCGCGTCAGTCAATGATGCAGCTGCTAGCGTTCAATCTGGGCAGCCTTGGCGCCATGGTCAAGGGAGAAATGGAATATGATGCTGAAAAGGCAGGCAAATACGCTGCTGATTTGAAGGCGGTTGCGGCTCTGAGTCAGACTGGCATGTGGCCGGAAGGCACTGCCATGGAAGACGAGGGCATGAAAGGCAAGACCTGGGCCAAGAAAGATGCCTGGACTACTTATCCTGAAGTTACCAAGAAGAACGAGGCCCTTGTGGAGGCCACGGCAAAGATGGCCGAAGCAGCTGGTGGCGGTGTTGATGCTATCAAGGGTGCAATTGGTGCAGTTGGCGCATCCTGCAAGGGCTGCCATGAGAGCTTCCGCGCGCCAAAAGAATAACCAGGGAACAATGCGGCAATCGCATTATTAATCGGAAAAGACAGAACACCTGGCCTGGAGTCATGGGCCGGGTGTTTATCATACACGGTAAGGATACTTTGAGTTTTTTTAACTCTCATTGTCTCCTCAATTTGCCGACTTGCAACAGACGTTCATACACGCATAAGCAGTTGCGCTTGCATTTCTCACCCTACCAGCTTGAATCGGCCTTCGGGAATGTCATACCGCGCTTCGACCGCAGCGGCTGCGATAACGGTTGTGTTACCGCGTACCTCGTCCGGCACATTGAGCCCGCCCTTGACTGCAATGACGCTGACCTTGCCATGTGGCAATTCCCTCGCCACGCGATCAATATCTACCTGTTCGGGTTTTTGTACGCCGATGGTGACATTCACCCGCATGGCCGCCGGATCGAGGTCAAGAGACCAGTAAAGTGACAGCGAAGAATGGCGCATGGCGTCATTGACTGCGCGCACAGCTGCCTTGGTATAATCCTCACCATAGAGATCATTGCCTGTCCCCATTTCCAGTATGAGCCGCTTATCAGACATCACTTTGTGCGCCCCTTTGTGTCTTCGACGTCGAAATAGACAACAACACCGGCATTGGCCATGACGGTTGTGTCTCCATTGTCTTTTTCGATATCCAGGCCGCCATGTTCGACGATGACCCTTGCCGAACCATAGGGCAGAACGTTAGCGACCTGCGTCTTGTCAACCTTGTCAGGCTGGGCAACGCCGATAAAAACCTCGACCTGCATTGCATCGCGCGGAAATCCGAAAGCGTCTGCCATTGACAACGAGTTGTGCCACAACGCGTCACGCAAGGCACGAACGGCCGCTTTCGTATAGTCCTGACCATGCAGGTCTGTCCCCATGCCAAACTCCATGGCAAATCGCTTGAGGGCCATCAGGTCAGTCCTCGGCAGACAGGTCAAAATTGTCTTTCGGGAAAAACTTGGCAAGACGAATGTCGGCCGACCGCGCATGAGCTTCCATGCCCTCGAGCCTTGAAATGCGCGCACATGCCGGACCGATCTTCCTGTTGGCTTCACGGCTCATGCGTTGCCATGTGACGGTCTTGAGAAACTTGCCAACAAACAGGCCCCCGGTGTAACGCGCTGCCTGCTTTGTCGGCAGCACATGGTTTGGCCCGGATACCTTGTCGCCAAAGGAAACGTTGGTTTCTTCACCAAGGAACAGCGAACCGTAATTGCGAAGATTGTCATGCCACCATCCGAGGTCTTCACACATGACCTGCAAATGCTCTGAGGCATAGTCGTCGGAAACCTGAAGAACTTCCTCGCGGGTATCGCAAACCACCACTTCGGCGTAGTCACGCCATGCATCTGTCGCACTCTGTCGGTTGGGTTCGGGCAGGCTGTTGATCATGCCGGGTACGATGTCCAACACTTTCTCGGCAAGAGCACGATCGGTGCTCATGAGCCAGACAGGTGAGTTGTAGCCATGCTCTGCCTGTCCCACGAGATCTGTTGCAACAATTTCAGCATCAGCAGTGTGATCGGCAATAACCGCGCTTTCGGTGGGTCCGGCAAACATGTCGATGGAGACACGACCATAAAGCATGCGCTTGGCTTCTGCGACGAACTGATTGCCCGGTCCGACGAGAATGTCGGCAGGCTTGCCACCGAACAGACCAAACGCAAGCGCACCAATACCTTGAACACCTCCAAGGTTGAGGATCGTGTCGGCCCCACATACATCAAGCGCGAAAATAACAGCGGGATGCGCACCTGTTTCCCCGCGCGGTGGAGAGCAGGCGATCACATTCTCGACGCCTGCTGCCTTGGCAGTGGTCGCGGTCATGATGGCAGACGCGATATGGGCATAACGCCCTCCGGGGACATAACAACCTGCTGTCTGCAACGGTATATTGCGATGCCCTGCAATAAGGCCAGGCAGGATTTCGGTTTCAATATCAGTGATGCTGGCGCGCTGGGCTTCGGCAAAGCGGCGCACATTGTCGTGGGCAAAGCGAATGTCATCCTGTAGTTTTTGCGGGACAAGCTGTCTGGCACGTTTGCGCGTTTCCGGTGTGATGACTATGTCTCCATCCCACTTGTCAAGTTCACGCGCATACTTGATGGCACGCTCATCACCGCCTGCTTCAAGTTCAGCAAGCATGCTTGATACAATGTCGCGCACATCTGCTTCGCCGGTTGCAGCAGTCTTTTCTGCTTTTTTCAGGTAGGTAATTGCCATTGCTATGGTCCTTTCAAATTTTAATCCGGTCGAATGCGACGATTGCACCAGTAAGCACATCGAATGCATCAATGAGAGGTATTTTCATCTCAAGTGTGTCAGCCAGCACTGACAGTTCTGTACATGCCACCAAGATCATGTCCACATCGTCTGATGCCAGTTGTTGCGCAATTGCTGCGTAGGCTGCGCATATCTCGGGTTTTGTATCACCCCGCTTGACGGCCTTTATGAGGTCCAGCAAGCCATCTTGATCCTGTGGCAGCACACAGATCATGCTCCTGGCTTCAAGGGCGCGTTTGTATAGTCCGGTATTATGGACGGCCGTTGATGCAAGTACACCAACCCGCCTGAATGTTCCCGCCTGAGCTGCAGCTTCATCACAAGCAAGCTCAATCATGTCAATAAACGGGATTGATACAGCCGCACGAACGTCATCTGCATACCAGTGCGCGCTATTGCAAGCCATGACAATGGCATCTGCTCCAGCGGACTCAAGTCTCAGTGCCATTCCGGCTATGACCGGGCCAGGCTTCACGTCACTTCGTCCATCAACAAGAGCAGCAATGCGTGAAGGTACCTTGGCATTATTATCTGCAATAATATGAAGATGGTCGCAATCGTCATGAGCAGGAGTTGCAGCAACTATGCGCTGCATCAGGTCAACTGTAGCCTGTGGGCCCATTCCACCAATGATCCCGATCACCGTATGCCCGTCTATACTCATCACAAAATTTCACTACGTTCCGCCAGCACACATTCACGGATAATGCGGCCAATGAGTTTGCAGTCGTCAATGCTAAAGGTCAGCGGTAAACGCATGTCCAGAAGTGTCGACAATACTTGGTCGGTTTTTGGCAAGGCTTGTCTGCCGGCGTAGCTCCAGCTGTCGTGTTTGGAGGTAAATGCTACTGGCTCGGAAGCGCCAAACCATTTCAGCTCCACACCACGCGCTTTTGCTGCGGCAACCAGAGACTTTATCTGGTTTTCCGTGAATTCGGGCAAGTTGAACTGAAACGAGCTGGCTACAAAGTGCTCATTTTCCGGCCTGTGCGGCAATCGCACTCCAGGCACATTGCCAAGCTCGTGAGCCACTGCATCATATTGTTCATTCCAGCGACGACAGTTTTCATCAAGCAACTTCAGTTGTGGGCGCAGGATTGCCGCTCGCAGATTGTCCATGCGGCCGGAACAGTTTGGTGTTTCAAGACGGATTTTCAGAAACACCTCTTCCGGTGGCGAGGCGATGTGCTTTCCATAAAGCATATAGGAGCCAGACAGGATTGTGGCTCGCGCCATCAACTCGGCATCATCTGAGATCAGAAAACCACCTTCACCTGAATTCATGTGCTTGTAGGTTTGGGTTGAGTAACATCCCGCCAGACCGTGCCGACCCGACTTTACGTTGCCCCATGAGGCCCCCATTGTGTGTGCACAATCCTCAATGACTGCCACGCCTGAATTGTTGCAGATGCCCATTAGCGCATCCATGTCCACAATATGACCGCGCATATGCGACAGCATGAAAACCCTTGCCTTGCTGGATTGGATCTTTTGAGCAAGGTCATCAAGGTCAATTGTCAAATCATCGTTGACCTCAACCATGACAGGCCTGCCACCAGCGCCTGCTATTGAGCCCGGCACAGGCGCAAGTGTGAACCCATTGGTAAGAACAGGTTCACCTGCTGCTAGCCCAAATGCCCGTAAAGCAGTGGTCAATGCGTAGCCGCCAGAAGTGACTGCCAGGCAATACTTCACCCCCATATAGCTTGCAAATTCCTGCTCAAGCAGCGTCACTTCTGCGGTTTCGCCATCTGCAGTATTATAGCGGTGCAGACGGCCAGAACGCATCACTTCGATGGCGCGCGCAATCGCATCCTCGGGGATGGGTTCTTGCTGGGTGAAGTTACCTGTGAAGATTTCAGTCATGGAGCCAGAATAACGCTTTTTGTCGGTTTGAGTGCTAGCGCCAATCGAAAAAGGATTTGGTGCCAGCGCTTGTTCAAGCCTTTAGCACAGCAGCAATTTCATCGCGGGACAACCCAACTTCGCGCAACACCTCCTCAGTATGTTGCCCAAGTGTGGGTGCCGCCGACTTGACACCACCTGGCGTGCCGTGAAATTTCACAGGCAAACCAATGGTTTGCATCGCTCCTGCAATCGGATGATGGACTTCTGGCACCATGTCGCGTGCAATGGTTTGCGGGTCTGCATGCATCTCGTCAATGGCCATCACAGGGCCTGCCGGAACTCCAGCTTCATCGAGTTTTTGCATCCAGTGTTGTGTAGTCTGCGGTTCGAAGTAGGGGGCGAGCGCATCGACCAGCGCTAGCCGGTTCTCCATGCGCTTGCGATTTGTCTCAAAGCGGGTGTCCTGATTTAGGTGTTCGGCATCAATGACCTTGAGCATGCGTTCCCAGTTAATCTGGTTCGCTGCACCCAGGTTGAGCCAGCCATCAGACGTCTTGAAGGCTTCGTAAGGTGCGTTGAGAGGGTGGGCGGAACCCATGGGACCTGGCGCCATGCCAGTGGCAAAGCATATTGCCGACTGCCAGTATGTCTGGGTGATGCCTGCCTCGAACAATGATGTGTCCACCCGTTGGCCTTCACCTGTCTTGAGC
>JBAUGO010000430.1:0-5439 GCA_049679775.1 Anderseniella sp. | reverse complement strand
AGCGGATAGGATATGTTCTTGCCGACATTCATATGCGGATAGAGCGCAAACATCTGGAAGACGAAGGCGATGTCGCGCTGGCTGGCAGGCTTCATGCCCACCTCTTCGCCATCGATGTAAATCTCGCCACTGGTAGGCAACTCCAAACCTGCCATCATGCGCAGCGTTGTTGTCTTGCCGCAGCCGGACGGACCGAGCAGCATGAAAAATTCGCCGTCCTCGATGGTGAACGTGGAAGATTTGACCGCATTGAAGGTTCCGAAGTCCTTTCGCACATTCTGAATTCTGATCTGTGCCATGGGTTACTCCGGGAAGTGGCTGACGATGATGAACATCACCGTGCCGACAAGGGTGATCAGGAATGAATAACTGAACATCCAGAATATGAACGGTTGCATCAGCATGACGACGCCTAGCGCAATCAAGATGGATGCCAACATCTCCCAAGCGCCGCGTTTCAGGTGCAGCAGACCGTCGAAGAATGCACTCATTTGCGTACGGCTCCGAACGTGATACCTCGCAGCAAATGCTTACGTAGAAGGATGGTGAATACCATTACCGGGACGAGGAAGATCGTTGCTCCAGCAGCTACTGCCGGCCAATCCTGCCCGCCCACTCCGATGATGGTGGGGATAAAGGGGGGTGCTGTCTGTGCCGTGCCGGAAGTCAAGAGAACGGCAAGTGCGTATTCATTCCATGCGAAAATCAGACAGAAGATCGCAGTCGAGGCGATACCGGTTGCCGCCTGCGGCAGCACCACCTTGTAGAATGCTTGAAAGCGAGTGTAGCCATCGATCAGCGCGGCCTCTTCATATTCGATCGGAATTTCATCGATGAATCCGTTGATCAGCCAGACTGCAAGCGAAAGATTTATCGCTGTGTAAAGCAGAATCATTCCGGCATGAGTGTCATTTAATCCGAGATTGCGGAACATCAGGAAAATCGGGATGGCAACGGCAATCGGTGGCATCATTCGGGTAGACAGAATGAAGAAAAGCAGATCATCCTTGAGTGGCACCTTGAAGCGGGAAAAGGCATAGGCTGCCGCCGTGCCCAATACGATGGCGAAGAACGTTGAGCCGAAGCCAATTATCACGGAGTTAAAGAAGCGCTCCGAAAATCGCGAAGGGCCAACAATGGTGTTGCCTTTATTGCGGACCAACTGTTCATACCACGGTAAATCTTCACGCGGTTCGCTAGCCTGTTCTGCGCTCAGTCTGGTCTGGGTGGTGAATACGTTCACATAGCCCTCGACGGTCGGGTTGAAGGCGATTTTGGGCGGATAGGCAATCGAGTCGACCGAAGATTTGAAGCCAGTCGCAATGATCCAGAGCAACGGCAACATCGTGATCAGAGCATAGAAGACGACCAAAGACCCTGCGACCCATTTCTGCCGTTTCGACGGCTCGGTGACTGAATAGCTCATCGTTGTTTCACCCTGTTCAACGCTTTGACATAGATGGACGCAAGCCCGAACACGGTCACGAAAAGGATGACCGCGTAAGCGGAAGAAAATCCGGTGCGCCATTTTTCGAAAGCCTCACGTTTGAGGTCGATCGATGTCAGCGTTGTCGTGTTGCCCGGACCGCCGCCAGTCAGCTGCACGACGAGGTCAAACATCTTGAAATTCTCGATGCCGCGGAAGAGCACCGCCAACATTAGGAAAGGCAGGATCATCGGTATTGTGATGGTCCTGAACTGACGCCACTTGCTTGCTCGGTCACATTCAGCTGCTTCGTAGATGCTGTCAGGTATCGAGCGCAAACCGGCGAGACAGATCAGCATGACAAACGGTGTCCACATCCAGGTATCTACGATGACGATAGCCCATGGTGCCAGCGACACATCGCCAATCATCGAGAAACTCGAAGGATCAGCGCCGGTCACAAAGCCAATAATATAATTGAATAGGCCGATCTGCGGCTGATAGAGAAAGGTCCAGAAATTCCCGACAACGGCCGGCGAAAGCATCATCGGGAAAACGATGATTGTGGTCCACAGATCGTTTCCTTTGAATTTCTTGTTAATGAGGTAGGCCAGCGTAAAGCCGATCAAGACCTGCAAAACGATTGTCCAAATAAGGAAATGCGCCGTTGCTTGCATGGTGATCCATACATCTTCATCTCCCAGAATGCGGCGGTAGTTTTCGAACCCAACCCATTCAACGGCATTGTTGGGGCGATTAACACGAAAATTGGTGAAGCTGAGATAAATGGTCCAGATCAACGGGAAAATATTGATCGCCAAAAGGATCAGCATTGTTGGTGCAACAAATATCCAGGCGATTGCTCGATCAGACAACCCCTTCACCTTTTCGGCCAATGCAAGCGGAGTGGTCTTGGCCGCCTTATCTAGAAGAGAGTTAGCCATCTTGAAATACCTTACTCCCGTTGACGAGGCAGGCCTTGCGACCTACCTCGCCACCCGCGGGAGAATTATGCAGGGACTCGACGTTATTTCTTGCCTTCATCCTTGAAGACTTCATCCCAATCTTTGACAAGGCCGTCCAGAGCCTCTTTTGCCGTGCCCTGTCCAGCAATCACGTAGTTGTGCACGCGTGTCTGCATCGGAAGAAGCAAGGATGCGTAGGAAGGCTCTGCCCAAAAATCCTTCACGATTGCCATCGAGTCAAGGAAAGTCTGCGCGTAAGGCTGGCTGCTCGCAAAACCCGGAGCCTCAACGACAGATCGCATGGCGGATGCACCACCAACATCCCACCATTTCTGCTGAACCGATTGCTGAGCAAACCATTTGATGTACTCAAGCGCGGCATCTTTGTTGTCGGAGTTGGAGACAACGGAAATTCCCTGTCCGCCCAACTGAGCAAACTTGCCACCAGGACCTGCCGGGTTTGCAAAATAGCCGGACTTGCCGCCTCCCACGTTCGGATCAGCTTCAACACCCGGCCAGATGAAAGCGAAGTTCATCTGGAGGGCAACCTGACCGGATTTATAGGCGTCGATGTTTTGAGACATATACGCATCAGATGCACCTGGAGGCGTGCAGCAATTGTAGAGCTCCTTGTAGAATTCCAGACCGGCGATTGCTGCGTCGGAGTTCACGAATCCTTCGAGCTCATAGGGCTTGTCCGGGTTGTCGTATTTGAAGCCGTAGTTATAAAGTGCGTTGGTAACACCCATGGTGATACCTTCGGAGCCACGCTCGGTGTAGATTGCAGCGCCATAAACCTTCTTGCCATCGATTTCGCGATTTTGAAAAAACTCGGCGATATCCTTGAGCTCGGCCAACGTTGTAGGCACAGCGAGGTCGCGGTTGTACTTGGTTTTGAATTCAGACTGCAACTCCGGACGCTCAAACCAATCCTTGCGGTAAGTCCAGCCGACCACATCGGCATAGGCCGGAAGCGCATAGTAATTAGGCGTATTTTTTGGCCATTCTGCATATCCGGTCACAGTGGCGGGCAGGAAGTCATCCATCTTGATGCCTTCCTTGTCGAAGAATTCATTGAGCTTCACATACTGGCCGTTTTCAGCAGCGCCACCGATCCACTGGCTGTCGCCGATCAGGAGGTCACAAAGCTTGCCGCCAGAGTTCAGCTCGTTCAGCATGCGATCGGCAAAGTTCGGCCAAGGGACAAACTCGAAGCTCATCTTGTGACCGGACTGCGCTTCAAATTCCTTGCTGAGCTCAACCAGCGCATTCGCTGGATCCCATGCCGCCCAGCACAATGTAAGATCCGCGGCCTGGGCATTGTTCGATGTTGCAATGCTGCCAGCGGCCATAAGGCCCAAGACAGCGACTGAATTAATGAGTCTTGTTTTCATAGGGTAACCCTCCCGGTTGAGTCCGAACTGCGCCGGAGCTTGCACATAGCCCCACAGGGGCAAAAAAACATGGAAGGCCTGAAGCTCAATCCTCAAGCATGTCCTCCCTGCCGTTCTCAGCCATTCACCAATCCGTTATTCCTCGGAATTTTCTGCTCAAGCTGATGGGGTTGAGTCATATTGAGGTACGCACCTCAATGCAAGTCTTTTTTGAGGGGCGCACCTCAATTTTCTTGATTTTGTTTCAAACCTGGCGGAAAACTCATATGCAATTGGTGAAAATTTTTTTGATCGGGGGGACGATGCGGCCGACAACCAAAGACCTCGCAAAAGAGGCCGGAGTCAGCCTCGCAACGGTCGACAGGGTGCTGAACGAACGACCCAATGTCAGCAAACGTTCCGTGCGAAAGGTCAATGAAGCCATTGAAAAACTTGGATTTGTAAGAAACCTGGCTGCTGTCAATTTGGCCCGGAACAAGACCTATCGTTTCCGATTTCTACTTCCTAATACTGGTGATCAGTACCTCAATGAATTGTTGCGTCAGGTCAGCGAAACCAATCGAACGGTTGCTTCCGATCTTGTGGCCCTTGATGTTGCTCAAATAAGTGTGGACGATCCCCACCATGTTGCCAAATATCTCGGTGAGCTAGACGCAGATTTGGTTGATGGCATCGCCATCATGGCACCGGAATCGCCCCAAGTACGTGATGCGATGGGTCGTTTGCGTGAACGGGGCATCAAGCTGGTGCAGTTCCTTTCGGGACAGGAAAAGCTGGATGACGTGGATTTTGTCGGCGTTGACAACTTCGCCGCCGGTGCCACTGCTGGCCGGATCATTGGACTGTTCCGCCGTAAACAATCTGGCAAGGTTCTGGTAATCGCAGAAACCATGCAGGCCCAGGACAGCATTGAACGCAGGTTCGGGTTCGACCGGATCATCAACGAGAGGTTTTCATCCCTGAATTGCCTGCCATCCCTTGAAACCTACGGCGACCCGGCGCGCGCGAAACGGATCATTGAGCGCAGTTTCCAATACAATCGCGATATCACTGCTGTTTATGTGATGAGCTCTGAAGCGCGGACACCGGTTTCAGCGGTGGCGGAATGCGCGGATCTCGAGAAGCTGACGATGGTTGTTCACGAACGAACGCCTTTTACAGAGGAAGCGATGCGGAACGAGAAGATTAGCGCCGTCATAGCACAAAATCCAGGCCATGCCGTGCGTAGTGCTGTACGCATCATGCGGGCGCGAGCAGACCTCCGAGAGCCCGTGACATCGCAGGAAAAAATCCGTATCGAGGTGTTGTTCAGGGAAAACCTGTAGGTTTGGAATTCTATGAATTCGCAATTCAGTCAAACAACTGAATCATTTACTCATTGGCGAACGATCGAAATGAGTATGTTGTTCCGGGATCTGCGCAATATTCGATGGGCAGTATTGGGCCATGAACGACAATACAAACTGACTTGCCAATTGACGATTGGGGCGGGAAGCGGACTTTCTCGGCGCGTGCGAAAGTACAGCAGCTTTTGGGAGTGAAGCGGACATCCACTGCGACCGCAGCAATGCTGAATGGGCGTCCGCTGCCTTCCCTCTCTGGCTTTATCCTGACAGCTTGATGACCAAGTCCAGCTTTTCAGGCATGTCTATGG
>JBAUGO010000429.1:0-6702 GCA_049679775.1 Anderseniella sp. | reverse complement strand
GCGTCAATGGCAATGGGACCCTTCTCTTGACCTGAATATTTTGAAACAGGTACTGCCCGTGGTGGGGCGATTGCGAGCGCGCCGAGGCCAGACTGGAATATTTACTCCCATATCCAGGGCTACACTGGATGACATGGCGGCTTTGCAGGCTTATGTAGCTATCTTGCAATCAAATCCGGATGGGGCCGCAGGAATTGTATTGGATCTTCATCAATCGGTGCTGGCAGGACTTGGTGAGAACGGCATGCGCGGACTGGCCTGGCTATCCAGCCTTGGAGCTACTTTCTGCCTCACAGGCAGAGTTCCGGCGCATAGTGACATTGACGCACTAACTGAGTTGGGATTTGCATTTCTGGATATTCCAGCTGAAGAGGTTATGTATGCAGTGCCAGCGGGTTTACCTGACCCGGTACATGAACTGGCTGTAGTGACAAGATCGAAAAACATAGCCATCATAGCTTCGGGTGTAACGATGCCGGACAACCAGCGCATTATCAGATATTCTGCATTGGCCCGCGGTCCTGCCTATCAGGCCCCACGCGTTGTCAGGGAAGATGCTGTAGGACAATCACTATCATCGAACGTTGCATAAGCTGCCGTTGATGCCAGACAAAAATCACACAAACTTGTTGCAGGATGGCCGAAGTCTAAGTGCGCGGTATCGTGTTTGGCTATGCGATCTATGGGGTGTTGTTCATGACGGGCGCAAGGCGTTTCCGGATGCGGTTGATGCGTTGATCAGACATCGTGACACAGGTGGCTGCGTTATCCTCATAACCAATGCACCGCGCCCGAGACAGGTTGTCATACCTCAAATGGTTGGCTTCGGTGTGCCGGAGCGAGCCTGCGATGGAGTTGTCAGTTCAGGTGATGTGACACGCGAACTGGTGATACAGCGAGCCGGGCAGAAAGTATTTCATCTGGGTCCGGAAGAAGATGGAGCTCTCAAGCAGGGTTTGCCAGTCAAGTGGACATCACTTGATGAAGCTGATGTGGTTTTGTGCACTGGGTTAAGCCGTGATGGACGTGACGGGGGTGTAGCAGAGACACCAGAAGAATATCGCGAATTGCTGACCGCCATGGCGAGGCGAAAATTGCCCTTCATTTGCGCCAATCCTGATCGCGTTGTTGGTGTGGGTGGCAAGCTATATCCGTGTGCAGGAGCGCTGGCTGACATATACGAGCAGGTGGGCGGCACGGTGGAGATGGCAGGCAAGCCCCACGCCCCTATTTATGATGTTGCTCTTGCTCGCGCGTCTGAGGTATTGGGACGTCCAATCGACAAGGCAGACGTGCTGGCAATAGGTGACGGCTTGCCCACAGATGTGGAAGGTGCACGAGCGAACAAGGTAGATGTTCACTTTATCACTGATGGTATTCATGCTGGCGAGCACGAAGGTTCATCGGCGAGTGACATTGCCTCAAAGCTGATGAAAAGCATGCCGGGGCTGAAAGTAGCTGGCGTTGCAGCTTCACTGGTGTGGTAATTGAATAACAAAGGTGGCAGGTTGCTGGTTTCGCGATTGGGACAATACTGCCTGGACAGGTTTCATGCTTTTTTTGAATGATAAAGCTTCGCTTGAAGGCATAATGAAAGGTGCCTGCGTTGCCATTGGCAATTTTGATGGATTGCACCTGGGTCACCAGACGCTGGTTTACAAGGCTCTTGAGGTTGCCCGGAGTAATTCATCCCCAGCGGGACTGGTCACTTTTGAACCACACCCGAAATCCGTATTCCAGCCAGACCAACCCTTGTTCCGACTGACGCCACCGCGCCTGAAAGCTGCATTGGCGCGCACGATTGGTGTGGATTTTTGCGTGGCAATTCCTTTTGACAGGGCGCTTGCAAGTGTGGAAGCGGAAGATTTTGTTGCGCGTTATCTCATCGATGAACTTGGTATTTCCCACATCGTATCGGGGTATGATTTTCATTTTGGAAAGGGCAGACGAGGCTCTCCTGCATTGCTTCAGGATCAAGGTGCACGCCATGGGTTTGGCGTGACCATCGTTGATCAGGTAACGCGTGATGATGGCACATCACCTTATTCATCATCATCCATTCGAGCAGCGATCCACGCGGGTAAAATCGAACAGGCCAATGCACAACTGGATTATCGCTGGACAATTCTAGGTCAGGTTATCAAGGGCGATCAGCGTGGTCGCACAATTGGATTTCCAACCGTGAACATCCTGCTTGAGCCGGGAATGGAGCCATGCCACGGCATCTATGCGGTGAGGGTGCGTGATTTATCAGCTGACAGGTCAAGGGTTCTTATGGGGGCTGCATATTTTGGCTGGCGGCCGACATTCAACACGGACCGGGTTTTTCTCGAGGTGCACTTGCTTGATTTTGACGCCGATATTTACGGCCATGAACTGGCGGTGGAGTTTGTCACGATGGTTCGCCCTGATCAGAAATTCAACAATCTGGACGATCTTGTCACGCAGATGAACAAGGACTGCAATGACATCCGCAGGATCTTGTCTGAACCTGACGATGACATCAAATCGAAACTGTTACGCGCGCAAATTTCTGGAGAGCTTTACGACCTGCTGCGATAACGGCTTTAGTCTTCAGGGTCCAGCAAACGATGCAGGTGCACGATGAAATATCGCATTTCTGCAATGTCGATAGTGGCCCTGGCCTTTTCCTGCCACGCCTTGTGAGCGCTGGCGTAGTTTGGAAATATACCTACCACGTCCAGTTTTTCGAGATCCTTGAATTGGATCCCGTCAAGACTATTCAGTTCACCACCAAACACCAGATGCAATAACTGCTCAGGCGCTTCCTTTGTTTTGGACATAATCAGCATTCTCCAATCTAATCAGGCTATCGCGGTATTAAGTCGTTCCCTGATTTCGTCAAGTATAGCGTGCGAGCTTGCCATCATACCGTTTTGGAACGTGGTTTCGCGATTGTAGACAAACGCCTTACCATCGAGATCAAGAGTGGCACCTCCAGCTTCATGCACAATCAGGTCGCCAGGGGCCAGATCCCAGTCATGTTTTTTCCCAAATGCAATGGCACCATCATATTCATTGGTTGCCACAAGACAGTGACGCAAAATCAGTGAGGTTGTCATGGCGCATGTGATGCTGGGTACCGGCAGTTTCCAGCGTTGGTCACTCATGGCTGACTTATGGGCCACAAAATGCGCACCATCAAGCTTTGCACGTGTGGTCATACGCAAGACCTCACCGTTGAGATAGGCACCAGCGCCAAGGCGCGCTTCATAGAACCTGTCTTGTGCCGGCGCATAGGCAACAGCCGAAACAGGTCGACCTTGTGACAAAAGACAGGCGCCAACGCACCATTGTTTTGTACCAGCCACAAATGATGATGTCCCATCAATCGGGTCCACCACCCAGACAGATGGCCGGTTTCGTGTCGTGTCATTGCGGGCGGTTTCTTCTGACAGCCAGCCATAGTCAGGCCTTGCCTGCAGGAGGCGTGCTTCCAGCAAGTTGTCAACCGCCATATCGGCTTCTGAAACAGGTGAACCATCCTGCTTGTCCCAGGTGTTCACACCTTGATGAAACATTTTCAGGGCGAGTTCACCAGCCTCGCGCACGGCATCACGAAGAAGCTCGTGATCATCTCGCCAGTCGGGTTGCTGCGATGTTTCAAGCGCCTGCAATGGTCATTCCTTCAACAAGACATGTTGGTGCATTGACGCTGGACTTCATCTGGAGGTCATTGGCGGGCGTCAGATTGGCAAACATGTCCTTCAGGTTGCCTGCAATGGTGATTTCTGAAACAGGGTAGGTGACTTCACCGTTTTCAATCCGAAGGCCGGCGGCACCACGAGAATAGTCACCTGTCACCATATTGACGCCGGAAGAAAACATGGAGGTGATCAAGATGCCGTCCTTGATACTGGCAATCATGTCTTGTGGTGAGACAGTGCCGTTACCCAGCCACAAATTGGTGGATGTCGGAGAGGGTTGCCCTCCCGTTCCGCGCGAGGCGCGGGCATTATTGGCAATATTGAGCTTGCGGGCCGTACGGCCATCCAGCAGCCAGTTCCGCAAGATGCCGTCTTCAATCAAATGAAATTGGCTGCATTCCAGACCCTCTACGTCAAATGGTCTGGACGACTGACCGCGTAGCAATTGCGGGTTGTCTATAATCTCGATGCCAGGCGCAAACACCTTCTGGTCCATGAAGTCCTTAAGAAAACTGGTTCCGCGAACCACGCCTGATCCATTGGCTGCTTGTGCCAGCAAAGAGGGGAATGAGCCTGCAAGTCGTGCTTCAAACACAACCGGGCATTTGGTGGACTTCATCTTGCGCGGGTTCAAGGCCCGCACTGCGCGCTCGCCTGCCTGCCTGCCAATGTTGGCAGGGTCATCAAGATCGTCAAAGTGCACCTTGCTGGAGTAATCATGGTCGCGTTCCATGGCTGTGCCTTCACCTGCAATTGCAGAGGCAGATATGGAATAACCAGTCCGGCGATAGTTTCCAGTGAACCCGTTTGTCGTTACCAGCGCGATCTCACGCGCGCCACTGCTTGCTGATGCGCTGTCTGTCTTGCTGACGCCTTTTACCTGACGCGCTGCCTCTTCTGCAGCCAGAGCCAGATCACGCAATTGCAGTGTTGATACGCAAGCTGTGTCTGCCAGTTCCAGTTGTTCCGGCTGGGTTATGGTTCCCGATACATCGCCCAGTGACAAGCTGTTGTCGGGAGGTGCAATTTTCGCCATGGCGACAGCGCGCTCGGCAAGTGTCTTGAAATCCTGAGCTGATTGCGCAGTACCTGACACAACCGCGCTTGCACCGTTTACAAAGACACGCAAGCCGAAATCAACACCCTCCGAACGCTCGATGGTGTCGACTTTTCCATTGAGCACATTAACGCGTTCGGAAATGCCCGATATTGCCAGAACATCAGCGCTATCAGCGCCAGCTTTTTGGGCAAGGTCGAGAAACTGCATTGCGGATGAGAGAATGGAAGATGAGCTCATGATGAGGCTTTCAATAGGCTATCAATCATGATTCCGGCAAAAATAATCAGCCCGAAATTGCGATTGGACCGGAAAAGTGCAAGGCAACGGTCCGGATTGTCGATGTCCAGTCGGGTGAGTTGCCAAACAGCATGAAGCGCTGCACCTGCAAGTGCCGTATAATAGATGACGCCGGCACCAGAAAGAAACCCGCTGGTAAATAACAGCGCAATCGCGAGGGTAAAGAAGAACACGAGCCACCCTGGAGTTGCTGTGCCAAAGCGCAGAGCCGTTGATTTGATTCCGATCGCCAGATCGTCCTCCTTGTCCTGGTGCGCATAGATTGTGTCATAGGCCAGTGTCCATGAAATGCCGCCAAGGTACATGACAATGGCAGGCCACTCTATTGATCCACGCACAGCAGCCCAACCAAGCAGTGCTCCCCAATTGAAGGCGATGCCCAAAAACACCTGCGGCCAATAGGTAAACCGCTTCATGAACGGGTAGATGGCGACTGTTGCCAGAGAAAGGACCCCAAGCATGATCGCATACCAGTTGAACTGGATGAGGACGAGAAAGCCGGTCAGCGACAGCGCGATCATGAATATCCGTGCTTGTGCGACACTTACCTGGCCGGACGGTATGGGCCGGGAACGGGTGCGTGCGACAGAGCCGTCAAAGTCACGGTCGACAATGTCGTTGAAGGTGCAGCCTGCACCGCGCATGACGATGGCACCAATCAGGAACAGTGCGAGATACCATATGTTGGGCACACCACCACCTGAGGCGACTTGCGCCATGGCAATGGCCCACCAGCCTGGCAACAGAAGCAGCCACCACCCGATGGGACGTTCAAGGCGGGCAAGGCGCGCATAGGGCCGCGTTGCCTGAGGCAGAAGATTGTCTGCCCAATGCTCACGGACGGCATCAGCAACGCGTCCATCTTTGTTGTTTGATTGTGTCATCAAGAACAAGTGTTAACCCAAGAAACGGATCGGTCAAACCAGCTTTTGGCGTTGCAGTTGCCGCAGGCCTTGGTTTACGAGTTGTATATGGCAAAATCTCAAGGGCGGGTGCCCCGATTATATCTGGCTGAAACATTGCGATCGGGTACAGGGATTACCCTGACGCGAGAAGCATCACACTATCTGGTAACAGTGTTACGACTTGCAGAAGGCAGCGAAGTGCGCCTTTTCAATGCCATAGACGGTGAATGGCGATGTGAACTGTCTTTGGCCAGTCGCAAGGCGGCACAGGTGAAATGTCTGGAATGCCTTCGTGAAGTATTACCACCACCTGATATTGAGTATCTGTTTGCACCATTGAAATCTGCCCGGCTGGACTATCTGGCGCAAAAAGCAACTGAAATGGGTGCACGCACCATCCGTCCCGTTATCACGCGCTATACCATTTCGGATAAGGTTAATACTGAACGTCTGCGCGCCAATGCCATTGAAGCGGCGGAACAGTGCAATATGGTTTATGTGCCGGATGTGTTCGAGCCTGAGAAACTGATTGATGTACTTGGACAGTGGCCTGAACATCGAACGCTGATTTTTTGTGATGAAGCGGCTGACCTGAAAAACCCGGTTGAGTGTTTGCGACAGATAAAGCCTGGATCAATTGCAGTGCTGATAGGGCCAGAAGGCGGATTTTCCGATGAGGAACGCCAGATGATCCTGGCTGTGCCCGGCGTGGTGGCGCTGTCGCTTGGACCCCGGATCATGCGTGCAGATACAGCAGCGGTAGCTGTAATGG
>JBAUGO010000428.1:0-1728 GCA_049679775.1 Anderseniella sp. | reverse complement strand
TGGTGGCACCAGCCATGAGTTGCGCCGTGCGGGCGTCGGCCTCGGCTTTAATACGTGCGATGTCGTTGTCGGTGCCGGACTTTGCGGTTTTGATATTGCGGTCCGCTTCGCGGTCTGCAGACGTGTCCTCAAGATCGATGAGCGTCTTGAGATTGCCAGATGATTGCTCCTGAGCGATGCGGGCGATTTCGAGCTCCATCCGCTGCGCACGATCACGCAGGTCCTGATCCGTCAGGATACCCATCTTCTTGAGTTCCTGGACGTGCTGTCCGTCGAGGATCTCGATTTCACGCTCAGTCGCACGTAGACGCGCCGCTTCGGATGTAAGATCGATGAGATGGCCCGCATCTGCGAGTTCGTTTTCCATCTTCGCGGCACGTTCCGTGCGCAGGACTTCGATTTCGTGGGCGAGCACTTCCATTTCGTGCCGGCGCGTGATGGCTTCGCGGGCATCAAGGAACCGCACTTCGCTGTCGAGAACCATGTGCGCCAGTTCATCGTCACTCGCGCTCTGGAGCTTCTCAAGGCTTGCAGAAGATTCGATCCGAACGATCGTTGCATCTGATTGGCGCGCGACCTCGCGCTTCATGAGTTCCAGCTGGTAGTCGAGCGCTTCCTGCTGGCGCTCAATCTGCGCTCTTTCCAGAGCTTCGCGTTCGACAGCGTTCATGGCCCATTCGACCGACGTTGCTCGGACGAGCACACCCAGATCCCCGCAGACACGCTCGGCTTCACGCATCATGTCGGCCTGGATCTTGTCCTGCAAGCCGGTTTCACCGCGAATGTCCGAGGCATCCATGCGACCAACAACCGCTTCGACGACCCGGTCGGAAAAGTGTGGCGCAATCCGGTCAAGGACGTCGATCCGCGACAGGGCCTTGCGACCGGGAAGCTCCTGATCCTTGCCTTTTGAGTTGGTGTTCTGACGGGCAACGCCGCCCATCAGGCCGAGAATGTTCGAAGGCTTGTCGGGATTGAGTTGCAGTTCGAGCGTGACCAGGCCCGCGATCTCGACATTGTCGCGCGACATCGCACGGATCGGCAATTGAACCTGAAAAGGCTTGAGGTCCGCGAGCATGATCGCGATGTGGGTCGATCCGCCAGCAACGCCTTTGATCGCTGTGGCTATCCCGCCGACCGAGAAATGTGCGCCCTTGTAAGTATCGATCAACTCGCCGTTTCGGAACAGAAGAGCAGCAATATCAGGCGGTGTTGCGTAGCGCTTCTCGAAGAAGGTTTTGAATTCGGATTCGCGGACAAACTCAGCGAGCAGGTTCGGATCAGTCAGTACAAGCGGCATCGAGGCCATTGATCAGCCCTCCTTCTTGGCAGGAAAGAAATATGTGTAAATGCGAGCCAGAATGATCAGCACACACATCGTGAACGCGATTGGATGCTCACTTATGATCGCCTGGGCGCGTTCCCAGGTCGAGAAGTCATCAGCGAGCCGGCCGACATTTGTCACGGTGAATACCGATGAAGTCACCACCGACATAATGCTGAAGACAGCCATGATAAGCGCCGCCAGGCTGGCAACCTTCTGAGCCTTCTTCGCAGGGCGCAGACGCGATGCTGCCTGTTCTTCAGCAGCATCGCGCCGATCGAGCGCCTTATCAAAAGCGTCCCCACGCTCGATCGCCTCTTCCCGCGCCTTCTGGTCCACCTTCAGAAAGTCGGGTTGAGCTTTGCGGTTCTTTTCGGCGGCATTGACCGGCGTCAGGTTTGACG